>NZ_JACARS010000110.1:0-46206 GCF_013386485.1 Pseudomonas sp. P7758
TCGAGGATGGGGTTTTAGGTTGTCGTACAACTTGGAGGTGGGATTTGTAGCGTGTTTGGTGGGAGGGGGCAAGGGGTTGTTTTAGTTTGATTGGCTAAGAGTCCCTACTGAAGCAGCTTTCACTGAAATTCGTAGGGGGAGCCGGGCCTGGGACGGATAGTTATGATTCAGCTGGTCAATAGGAGGAGGTCGTATGAGTCGTTTGACGGAAGCGTCCCAGCGTGCCTTCGGCAACTAGGTCGGAAAGGGACGGATTTTTGGTTTGGAATAGATCGCTTTTGTCCCAACAAATGGAGATAAATCGAATAATTCGTGATGGTCGAGAACGGCTGTTCGCGAAAGATCGCTTTCGGCCAAAAGCTGTCGGTGGCCACAGGCAGAAATCGGCCAAAAGCAACCACTCTCTGGGATATAAAAAAGGGAAAATCCTTCTGTTGCGTGGTAATACTTTGCTGAAAAAAGGCAATGAATCCGGCGTAGGCGCTTAACGCACGCATTCGCAACTGGTTTGGGGAGCAGTGAAACCAGTCTGACAACATACGCTGGTTATGGGTTTCTGATTGCATCAATACCTTTTTCCATTTGCAACAATAGTGTCTTTTCATTTTCAAAGAACCACTCTAGAGTCATGAACTCGAAGCCAAGCCTCCCTGAAAAGTGCTCGGAAACAATCGCTCTAAACGGCTCATCACTACCAACGAGCGACTTGCTAAATATAAACGCCTCGTTTTCAAAATTGGAAAATTCTAGATCATATCCAATATCGGAAGCCAATTCTTTAAGTGTATTGCAGTTAATTAAAACTACCACATAAACTTCGCCAGCGATGAATCTATACAGATTAACAGGATCTTCAATAGATAAAACAAAGGGATAATAATTATCCCAGCGCTGCTCAGTTTTCGCTTGATTGAGCATATATATTATGGGATTCTCAATGCCTTGAAATACTTCGCTGAAGTCCTTTTCATACTCAGTATTTAATGCAATATAAAATAGGCCTTTTTCGGGATTTAATTTTGCGTAGGGACGATCTTTTGACAGATCAAGTGCTTTGTTGAAAGCTTTTCCATGGTGTCGCTCTTCACCATGTATCTCAATACGTCGCATACCTTCAACTCCGCCAACATCCCCAACATCTTCCTCAAGATATTTTTGCAACTTGTTTATGGAGGCTAGCTGTCGTTCAACTCTCTTGTTTCTGTTTTTGCTGCTTTTTACTTCAATGACTACAGGATCGGAAGCTCCAAGGAGGCATAGGTCGCCATGTCGTATTACATTTGTAAGATCGCAAAGGACAGCCGGAACGTTACTGTTGATCGCATGCGTTAGAAGAGCCAGCTCTTGTTCAATGCCATCTTTCCCATGAATATATCCCGACTTCTGCTTTATTTCAGCCGAATCGGCTTCGTATAGAAAACGTTTCAGGTTCCACTTGCTTATAAACTTAAAGACCAGTCCATCCCCAAAACATCGCCAAAGATAGAGTAGGTATTTGTTGCCAGCTACCGATTCCTTTCTTCTGACAATTAATTCCTTTAACTCTCTTGAGTCCTGTTTTCCTAAAGTCTTATCTCTTAAGCTGCGCTTCAAACCCACAAGTTCATCTTTTTTTCTCCTTAATCTTCCCTCGTCCCTAATAATTTGTTTGATCAGATAGAGCTGAAAATCCAATAGGGGTTGAAAATCCGATGACTCAGAATCTATATTGTCAATTTTGTTTTTGAAGGCAAGGATGCGCCTTCTATAGTATTTCACAAGGCTTAAATCTGAGTCCATTATAATTACCTAGCTATAAGTTGATGAAAGACATAGTATAATATTTTCGTCACATGTTTCTGATTGCATTCATTGTTCATTGTTCATTGTTCATTGTTCATTGTTCATTGTTCATTATTCATTATTCATTATTCATGTTCAGCTATCTGATAGCTCAATATTAATATGTTGCCGCCTCGATGAAGCCAGCTTGGATCAAGTCTGCGCGCATTTCAGCCAAGCAGCTGTGGGGGACGGCAAGCCAAAAGAGGTTTTTCGCTCTTGTCAGTGCCACGTAGCCGATCCGGCCGTCTTCCGTACCCGTGCCAGCCAGCAATGCTGTGATGTTGGCCTTCGTCGCCACGTAGAGCACTGCGTCGATGGATTCGCCTTTTACCTGGTGAATAGTTTCAACTCTTAAGCCATGAGCTCCCTGGTCATCAGCTTTGGCACCGCTGAGCGCAACGTCCTCCAAGCGCTTCTTGGCCATCTTATTTCCGAACGTAGCGACTGTTTTCAGCCCGAATAGTTGATCCATTTGGGTAAGTAAGGCGCGCAGATTTGCGACCAGCTTCGGATGCCACTCTGCTTTGGCTTCGAGCGAAGAAGGCGGAAGCCCCATCTCTGCATTGCGTGTAAACGCCCATAGTAGCCGCCTTAGTTTCATCATCCAGACTTCATGAGGCGAGCCCTGCAGCGCCGAGCTGAGTCCAGGCGGTGCTTCATTGATAAGCTCCACAACCGCCTTGCATACCAGATGGAAAGCCTCCTGATAGCGGTTCTGCTGATCGCGAGCCAATGCAGCCTCTGCAAAAATGCTCACAACTCCCTGTCCTGGGGCGGCTGTTGTACCTGCAAGTTTGGCGGCGCGATCCGTGTTCCTGCTGAGAATGACTGCTTCTGCTGCCGGTATACCCAGCTCCCCAAGTCGAACTTGGAAAGAGCTGATCAGCTTAAGATGCTCGGCGTCCTTGTACCCTACGAAAAATGCTCCACCCTGACCGGGTTGCCTGTCTGGCTCATCGGTTCGCCCGCATAGGCGGTTCGCTATATCGGTGATGGGCGGGAGGGAGCGGTAGTTGCGGGTGAGCTTGTAGTCTTTCACTCCCGGACGGTCGGCGTAGGTTTTCAAAAACATGCCATCAGCGCCAGCGAAGGCGAAGATGCCCTGGTTAACGTCACCGATCAGTGAAATCTGCACGCCCGCCTTCATGAGTATTTCCAAGGTCACTTTGTGCATCGTGCCCAGATCCTGCGATTCGTCGACCAGAATATGCGGATAGCGGGTGGCTAATGCCTTAAGAATGGCAGGTTGATGGAGCAGCGTTCGAATTACCCAATAGCGCCCGAGGTCATGGGTATATGCGCCAGTGCGCCCCAGCTTTTCGATGACCTCCTTGGCCTTCCCGTGATCAAGTTGTTCCACCCCTCCTTTGGTGCCGACGAAGAAGACCGACTTTCGATTCTCTACGCCCACCTGCACATCCTTGATCGGGATTGGGCGTTCGGTTTTGCTTTTCCAGTACTGGAAGCTACTTAAGAACGGCTCCGAACCCGATACAAGATAGGGGGTTCGCGTCGCTCCCATGGTGCGGTAGCCATGGGGGCGCAGAACATGCTGGGTGAAAAATCCGTCTAGCGTGTCAACTTCTACGCGCTTGCGATTTGCATCGTCCGGCAGATCCGAAGCGAGCTCTGCGTAGCCCTTGTTGAAGGTATTCACGGCCACATTGGAAAAAGACAACAGCACAACGCGGCCGCGGTGATCAGCCAGCTTTTGCCGAATGGCGATCAACCGCCGAATAGCGGTGGCTGTTTTACCACTGCCGGCGCAAGCAGTGACAGCCATCGGTTCTAAGGGCGCTTCGATTACAGCTTTCTGCTCATCGGATAGCTTCATGGCTTGTCCGCTCCCTGGCAAACGTGCTGGATCGCTTGCGCGAGGTATTCTGGGACCTTGAATTCGGGCGTCAAAGCAATCTGTTCAGCAAGCGCTTGGCCAAAACCTCCCTTCTGCACATTGCTACTGGTGTCTTTACGTTCGAACATCCCGCAGAACAGTGTCTTGGCTCTGGTAGTGTTGTCCGGCGCGCCACTTACGATTTTCCGCAGCGCCACAGAGATCCTAGGATGAAGTTCAGCTAATGCTTTCAGCATGGCTTCCCGATTTTCCTCCTGTAACGCCAGGTCGTATTCAAGGGTCTTCACTCCGTGGTACACCTTCACAAACTGATCTTCGGATTCCTTCATTTTCAGCGTGTTGCTCGATATCCGAACATTTTCACCGAGCGCAGGGTATGCAGCTTTTAGCTTCTTCTTTTTCTTCGGCTCGCCACGTTCGTAGGCCAGCTTTTCGGCTTTATCCCCGTTTTCTGCATCTGCTTCCTCGAGGTAGGCTGCCTCCGCAAGCAGCTCCTCCTGAATCTCCTCGGCAGGTCGGTCACCCTCAGCGAGTTCAGGTACCACTTCTTCTTCGAAGGGGTCAGCATCGGTGATGACCGAGACCGGGATGCGCAGCCCTTTCTCTCCAAACAGCGGCAGGAACGAGTCGAAATTTAGCCCCTCGACGCTGATGAGACTGACGCCATATTCCCTCAAGTCGAATCCCAAGATCTTCGCGAGCGCGTCGACCAGCATGAGTTCTGCTGCACCCTCTACGAAAATAACGCGGCGGGCGAAGAACAGCTCAGCTCGAGTCACGTCCAGGTAGCGCTCCAGTTTTTCCCGCTTGCCTTTCGCGAATTGGACATCACGTGGAAAGAAGGTCTCCACTCCGGCTTCGTTTTCGATTAAGCATACCAAGGACTCAAGCTTCGAATTGCTGGCGAAGTTCGGCGAGTGGCTGGTGACGAACAATTGCACTGTCTTTTCACCTTCTTTGGTCGGAATGCCGGCCAGGTAGCTCAGAAGAATGCGTTGCAGTTGGGGGTGGAGGTGGGCCTCCGGTTCCTCCACGATCAAACTTCGGTACGCGGCTTCAGGATTCTTAGTCAGCTCGCTGAGCACTACAGCCATGAAAATCAGATTGTTGAAGCCAAGGCCGTTTTGCTCAATTTCCATGGACTGAGCAGTCAGAGAGAGGCGGGCAGAGAGGCGCTGGAAATCGGTTGCGCTAAGCCCGACAGCCAGTACCTGCGCCAGTTGCTCACCCATCATGGAGCCGTGCCGCGTTGAGATCGCTGCATGGGTACTTTTGATCGCATCGTTCTGCTGCAACTGCTCATCTAGTTCTTTCAACGCAGTGTTGATCGCCTCACGCCCTTCATCATCGGTCAGGAGGTGAAGCAGGCGAGCCAATTGGCTATTACGACTTGGACGCAGCCCTTGTGCGGCGTCACGAAGAGGTTGTAGATAGACGCCGCGCAGATTTTCCATCATGTCCGAGGTGAGCGGGATGTCTTGATGATTCCCGCACCATCGTTTCACCCGGAAGCGGCCGGTCTGATCGGCATCGGTGTATCTGACGTGGATGTGCGCTTCCATGGTGTTGTCAGCACTGGGCTGCAGAGCCGCGATGAAGTCGGCTTCGTCGTCGTGACTTAGCTCCTTGAAGATGAAGTGGAAGCTGATGTCGCCTGCTGGTTCGCCTGCTTTAGGTCTATGGCGGTCAGCGACATCGAGACGTGGATACGGCTCCTCATGCCCGGCCAGTAGAGTCCGAAGCGCGTCTACAGCGGCGCTTTTGCCCACGTTGTTGGGACCGACGAGAACATTCAGTCCAGGCTGAAATTTCAGCTTGGCGTCACGCAGCTTACGGAAGTTTTTTATGGTGAGTTCAGCTAGGTACATGAGGGTCTCCATCCTTGATATGTGGATGGAATCCTATTTCGGTTGAGCTACGCAATAGCGACGGAAAATGGGGGCCGCGGGTTAAGCAGCAAGTGCAGCGTGCAGATTGGGAACTGACCCTGCACTTCCCCAGTGATTCTCACCGATGCGGACCAGTCATTTGCATTCGATATGACCAGTCGCTCGCACGGCTGGAGGGACGAAAGCACTAATTCACAACTGGCCGCTAACGACCGATTCTGTTGAAAAAGTCGGCTTCAAATTCCGCGCCAGAAAAGCATACGCCTGAGATTGAAATCTGAATTTTTGGCAGAAGATTGAGGACTCGGATTTCGCGTAGCAGCGTGCAACTGAGGTGTTTTCATCCCTCAATATTCGAATGTTTCGGGAAAGCCGACTTTTTCAACACAATCGACCCTAATCTGCCCTTCGCGAAAGGCAGCATTCGGCCAAAAACGGGCGATGAATTTAGGATCACTTCAGACGCGGTGTTGCGATGTTCGGTTATCAGAGAGGTAGAACAGATTCGGTCGTTAAGCAGTTATGGCAAGACCAACCCATGCCAAATCGGAGCCCACATGTGCTGGTGGAAAGAAAAGTCTCTCGCACCAGTTTTCAATGGGTTGAGAGGCTTTTCCAGATGATTCGAAAGCACAATTGCTGTGTTGAGACGCTTGAAATTGCTTTATTGAGGTGAGTGCGCTGTTTTTTTATGACACAGCATTATGGCCAAGTTAGGTATCCCGCAGTCAGCTGCTTGAACCGGCTATCAAGTGGAGCTTTGCCATTACCAGGCAGATTGGCGATGAGGAAGTCTATGCATTCAAGTAATCGCTGATTGACTACACCTGATTTTAGCTTTTCTAGCGCGATGCATGCTTGTTTTCTGCAAACTTCTTGGCTTAGCTGGAGCTGTATTTCGTAGGAGGTTAAAGCAACCAGTGCTGATGGAGCCCACGTGTCGCCTAGTAAAACAAGAAGCTGGTCGTAATACCCTGCACCTCTTGGTGAAACCCCGTTGTAATAGGCTCGTCCATTTCCGATACGGCACATGAGAAATACTTTTATGAGTTTAGGGCCAAAATTTTGCAGGATATCTTGCTGGTTGTGGATATACGACATGATTTCGGCAGCTACGGGTGCTTCATGATGATAGTTATCCCAAGCATGATGTTTTTCTAGCAATGTATCGACCAGACCATCAACTATTATTGCCCGCTCTGCGTTGGAGCGGAAGGCATTACCGTTAACGACTTGGAAAAACTGAGCACCGAGATCATATTTATCCTTGTGAAGATTTGTATTATATCCTTCTAATGTTAGGCCTAAGCGGTATTTGAAATCGTCATTGCTCGCTTGCCAAACAGATACAGATAAAAGTGAAATGTTTTTTCGGACCTGTGGATCCGTATCCTGAGCTACGTATATCCCAAACATTGTTCTCAGTACGTTCCCACAGTGGTGAGAAGCGAGTTCGTTGATTTTTCCAGTTATTCCTGCAAGATTGGCGGCGTCTAATGGTTGCGTATAGCTGCGTAAATTTTGAATAAATGCCTGAACCTGTAGTGCCGACTCTGTAGGTCGGTCTTTCAGGACGTCTTTGATGCAGTTTGTTAGCCAGCCTAATAGTTCGTAGGCATTGATGGTGTAATTAGTGGGGTGCGAGATACCTATGTCATTTCGCATATCGAGCATATGCTTTAATTTTTTTGATGTGGTCTCGCTGATTAGTTCAAGCTTACGACAGGTATCAAGTAGGGTTGAATCTTTTACAGAGCGAAGATCCTCCTCTGTTTGATAAAACTCTCTGTTTTTCCCGCCAATAGCTGCGTCGTAGAATATATCAAGACCGTAAGCTACGACTTTTTTGTGAAGGTCTAGGACTACTTCGTTCCAGATCGCATTGAGGGAGTAATCGAAAAGACCGAATCCTGCGCCCACCACAAATTTTGAGAGATATCTAGCTCCTTGCTTCGCTTCGGGAGGAAGTGACTCAATAAGTGCCAGCAAGCTATGCCCAATAATGGCTCTGTCTTCAGCGGACGCAATAATATTGTCATGTGGGAGCCCAATGCTTTGCAGGACCTCAACGATCATCTGTGCTTGTGGGTCAACTAGCTGCATTTGTGGTTTTGGAATTAGGTTGTTCATCGATGATTCCCTCCGGTTAGCGGGTGATGCTGGCTTGGTGTCGTGTAGTGATGCAAGAGCCTGCTGTTTGTAATGTTTTCTAGCTCTTGGCTACATATTCAGATGTCTTCCGCGGCGAAAACGGCCCGATCGCCAGGACTATCGGTGACGATAGACGAAGCGGATTGTTTCGCACCGGGGTGAAGCGTGCCAGATGGGGGACGACTGCTTGGTAACTTGCATAGGACCTGTCCTTGTCAAAACGTGGATGCATTCTGCCAGTACCAGCTTGCGTAGGCTATCTAGAGCGAACACGCCATCAAAGTCCGCTTTTGGCCGAAACCGGCCCTTTAACTCCCATACCGGTCTACCATGCCACCCCCGGCAGTGGTTCCACGCGCTACCGACCTCAATCTCAAGGTATCGCCCATGACCTCGTTCACCCGCACCACCCCATTCCGCACCCCATCCGAGGCACTCCAATGAGCATCGACCAAATCAGCCTCCCAAAAGGCGTAGGCCCGCAAGCCATCAAGCTCCTCGACGCCATCACCGGTGCTGACACAAAAGAAGACCTCAACCGCGCAGGCGGCAAGGCCGAAGGTTTTGTATTGGGTCTGGAAAGCGCCAAGGCCATCAAAAGCCAAATCGCCGAGTCGTTGTATGTGGCATACGACGACGCGGCGAGTAATCGGTTGGGTGAGTTGAAGGGCTAGTCCCGCTGGACCGCGTTGGGCTCTATGCTCGAGGTGTTTCGCGGTCCATCAGTTTGCCGATCAGCAGTACGCTCAATTCGCTCAGTTGGTGAATGGCCAATGCCACGTCGCGGTCTTTGCCGGTCAGTTCGTCGGACAGGTCGAGCAGCAGGACGCTGACGGAGGAAACGGTTTCGTAGCTGTTGGCGATCAGGATTTCGCTGCTGACGCCGGAGGTGACGCTGAAGAGGGCGGTTGTCTCTGGGACTGTCTCGGCATCGGTGCCGGGATTGAGGTAGTGATCAATGGCGCGCTGGGCAGCCTGGTGGAGTTTTTGATCAGGCGTGTTAGGAGGATTCGGCGTTACTTTGAACATGGTGCAATTCCTGAATGGGGCCGACACCCTTTCGCTACTACACAATAGGGTGGCAGCTGTACGCAGGTTAGTAGACCGGGGAATTACACAAAACCGGCGCACCCGAAGGCGCCCTACGCACAGCCACCATCAAGCACAGACAGGAACGTCTGATAGATGCAGCTCATGCACTATGTGTAATTGACCCTAGGGCTACTAAACCCGATCACTGAGTTTTCAGCGACCGAGCAACCTTAGAGATGACCACCCAGGTGCACAAGCCGGCGGATTCTGACGTAAGCGTAGGCAATGGAGCAAGGTGGTGTTGTCTTTCAAAATGACGGATTTACCCCGTTGCCCCGCGTTATCGTTGACGTTTTTCGCGAGCAAGCTTGCTCCTACAGGGCCGTGTGAACTTTTACCGGTGTGTAGGGCGTCCAAGCTGTAACGAACCCTGAGCCAAGGACACGCGATGATCACCTTCCTTATTTTTCTTCTGGCCTGCGGTGCCGCTGCGAGCACCGGCATCATCTTCAAACCGGGCGACTGGTACGCCACCCTGGTCAAACCCAGCTTCACCCCTCCCAACTGGCTGTTCCCGGTCGCCTGGACAATCATCTACCTGCTGCTGGCTTGGGCTGGCTACCGGCTGACCCTGATTCCCGGCAGTGAAATAGTGCTGGCTCTATGGGCTGCACAGATCGCACTCAACACCCTGTGGACGCCGGTGTTCTTCGGCGCCCACCGGATTTTCGCCGGGATGGTGATCATCACGCTGCTGTGGCTGGTAGTGGCCGCCATGGTGCTGCTGACGGTGCGTCTGGATTTGATCACCGGGCTGATCCTGTTCCCGTACCTGGTGTGGCTCAGCGTTGCGGCTGCGTTGAATTTCTCCATCCTGCGCAATAACCGCTGAGCCTGGCAGCGTGGGCAGAGGGCGGAAACATCATTGCCATGATGCCCACGCACACTGGCCAAGGTGAACATCTCTTTTAGAGATAGAGGGAATATCGAATTGGGAACTCACACGCTGTGGCCTGCTGAAGAACATGAACTGGCGCAAATGCAGCGCTTTAACCAGAAGCTCGCCTGGATGCCGCGTTTTCGCATCCGCAACCGCGTGACGCCCCGGGTGATCCAGGCGCTGTTGCGCTCCAGCCAGATGGTGGCCGGCAACAAGTTGCTCAAGCATGGCCTGCACGCTGAAAGCCGGCGGGTGGGCTCGGTGCCGGTGCGCATCATCCGGCCGAAGGGCAAGGCCAGGGGCGTGGTGCTGGATATCCATGGCGGCGGCTGGGTGATCGGCAATGCGCAGATGAATGACGACCTCAACGTGGCCATGGTGAATGCGTGCGAGGTGGCGGTGGTGTCGGTGGATTACCGGCTGGCGGTGAATACGCCGGTCGAAGGGATTCTGGAAGACTGCCTGGCCACGGCGCGCTGGTTGCTCGGGGACTGTGAGGAGTTCGCCGGCCTGCCGGTGATCGTTGTCGGCGAGTCTGCCGGTGGGCATCTGGCGGCGGCTACGTTGCTGGCACTGAAGCAATGGCCCGAGTTGCTGGCGCGAGTGAGCGGGACGGTGCTGTATTACGGCGTCTACGATTTGACCGGTACGCCGAGCGTGCGCACGGCGGGGCGGGAAACACTGTTGCTGGACGGGCCGGGCATGGTGGAGGCGCTGCGCTTGCTGACGCCGGGCTTGAGTGATGAGCAGCGTCGGCAGCCGTCGTTGTCACCGTTGTATGGCGACCTTGCCGGGCTGCCGCCGGCGCTGATGTTTGTGGGGGATCTGGACCCGTTGCTGGACGACACGCTACAGATGGCCGAGCGATGGGCGGGGTCCGAGGTGTTTTTGTTACCGCAGGCAGCTCATGGGTTTATTCATTTTCCGACGGCGATGTCGGGCCGCGTGCTGGCTTACAGCCGCGAGTGGATAAAGGGTCGTTTACGCTCGGTTGGTTGATATTGGATTTTTACAACAAGGCCACATGGAAAGATGAAAATAAGAAAGTCGTTCATCGCGTCGCTGGGGATTTTATCGCTGGTTCAAACATCACTGTCCTTTGCGGACAACGCTAACGGGAAAAACATTTATCTGCAGCGCTGCGCCATGTGCCACGGCGCGGATATCAAAGGCACGGGACCCTTGGCGAATAAAAGCAATCCGCCTACGCCTGACCTGACAACGGCTACTTTCAAAAAACGCTTGAGTGATTATCCGGGCGTTATCGTGTCGTCCGTCATTCTTCGTCCAAATGGCGACCTGATTCCCAGAACGTTGCGGGAGAACGGTGTGAAGTTGTCACCGTTCACCTGGAAAGTTCAGGACTTCCGCGATTTGAACGAGTACATGAGCGGAGCGATTTCAAAAAGCCGGTGATGCTGCTCGTTCCCACGCTCTGCGTGGGAATGCATCCCGTGACGCTCCGCGTCACCAACAGCGGGACGCAGAGCGTCCCAGGCGGCATTCCCACGCGGAGCGTGGGAACGAGTCAGCAACCGCTCAATGCCACTTGCGGACGCTCACCTGCAAAGAAGAACGGCCGCAACCTCACACCCACGCTATTGCCGATAAACGCCGCCACCAACCACACCCAGCCATGCAGGCTCCCTGAGGCAATCCCGCTGAAGTACGCGCCGATATTGCAGCCGTACGCCAGTCGCGAGCCATAACCCAGCAGCAACCCACCGATCACCGCGGCGAACAGCGAGCGTGCCGGAATCTTCAGGCTTGGAGCGAAACGCCCGGCCAATCCCGCAGCCAACAGCGCACCAAGGATGATGCCGACGTCCATCACGCTGGTGACGTCTTCCCACACCGGCGCCGCCAGGGCCTTGGCATTGCCCGGCATTTGCCAGAACGCCCAGCTGCCTACGTCCACGCCCAACCCGCCGGCAACCTTGGCGCCCCACAGGGCGAACGCCGAAGTGATACCCCATGGCCGCCCGGCCAGTGCCAGGGTGGCGTAGTTGAGCAGGGCCAGGCCAATTGCGCCCCACACCAATGGCCATGGCCCGCGCAGGAAGCGGCGCAGGCCCTGGTGCTGGCTGGTGACGCCGGCTTCGAGTTGCCCGTGACGGCCTTTTTCCAGGCGCACGGTGACTGCTGCGATGATGCCAAATACGGCCAGGCTCAGCAGCAAGGCCGGCACCACGCCGAAGCTTTTGACGATGGAAACCGCCGGGAACGAAGGCAGCGAGAACCACCAGTCGACGTGGTGAGTCGCGATCAACGAACCACAGATAAAGAAGAACAGCGTCACCAGCATGCGCGCGTTACCACCGCCCACGGTGAACAGGGTGCCGGACGCACAACCGCCGCCCAGCTGCATGCCGATGCCGAAGATGAATGCCCCGAACACCACCGAAACCCCGGCCGGTGCCACCAGCCCGACCACGGGCTGGCCGAACAGGGTGCCGGCCCCCAGCGCGGGGAAGAACAGCACCACGGCAATCGCCAGCATCACCATCTGCGCACGCAAGCCCGCGCCACGCCGGTCGGTGATGAACACTCGCCAGGCCGAGGTGAAGCCGAAGGCAGCGTGGTACAGCGTCAGGCCCAGTGCGGCGCCGACCACCAGCAACAGCACCTGGCGCGAGCCGACGCTGTTTTGCAGGAAGACGGCGCCGAACAGCAGGATGGCAAACGCCAGCAATGGTGCGACCGGCTTGCGCGCTGGGGTTGTGGACAGGGAAAGGCTCATCGGGAATCTCGGGTGATGTGGGTTAAGGGCGAGGTGGCGAAGTATAAACCTCGCGCTCCGCCACTGGCGCCTTGAAAAGCAACGCCAGCGCCACGATCACCGACAGCGCCACGGCCACTGCGCCCGCCAGGTACACCGATGCCACTCCGGCCACGCCGGCCAAGGCGCCGATCAGCGGGGTGCTGACCCCCAGCGAAATATCCAGGAACGCCACATACGCACCCATCGCCAGGCTGCGGGATTGGGGCGGCGCGCGCTTTATCGCCTCCACCCCAAAGCCGGGAAACGCCAGGGAGTAGCCGAAACCGGTCAGCGCCGCGCCCAGGTAGGCGGTCAAGGCGCTGTCTGCGCCCCAGATCAACAGCTGCCCGGCGGCTTCGATTATCACGCACACCAGCGCGACCTTGGCACCGCCGATCTTGTCGGGCAGGTGCCCGAAGAAAATCCGCGCGCCGATAAACGCCAGGCCAAAGGCGGTAAACGCCAATGACGCATTGCCCCAGGCCTTGGTGGCAAACAGCAGCGCGATAAACGCGGTAATCACGCCAAACCCGACGCTTGCAAAGGCCAGGCCCAACCCCGGTACCCACACCGAGCGCAGCACCTTGAAAAACGAGGTGCGCCGCTGACTGGTCGGCGCAACGCCTTGCGCTCCGGCGACGATGGCCAGTGCCAGCAGCGGAATCACCATGGTCCCGACGGCGATCCCGCTGAAACCCCACTGGCTATTCACCGCCACCCCGAGGGGCGCGCCCAGGGCAAACGCGGCGTAGATTGCGATGCCGATCCAGGCCATGACCTTGCCGGTATTTTGCGGCCCCACCAACCCGACACCCCAGCCCATCGAGCCGGTCACGATCAGGCTTTCCCCCAGCGCCAGCACCACGCGACCGGCGAGCAACACCCACACCGAGATGACCGGTGATGCCACAAACGCCAGGGACGCGAGGTAGATCAAGCCGGAGCTGGCCGCCACCAGCATGCCCACAAGCATGGCGCGCTTGGGGCCGCGCATATCGGCAAAATTGCCGGCCCAGGACCGCGACAACAATGCCCCGGCAAACTGCGCACCGATCACCACGCCCACCACCAGCGGGTCCATGCCCAAGGTGTTGTGCAGGTGCAGCGGCAGCACCGGCAGTTGCATGCCGATGATCAGGAACCCGACAAACACCGCCAGGGTGATAGGCAGTAATTTCAGTACCACTGGGCTTACCAATCCAGACATGAGTTGAATCCTCTGACGGGCATCAGCCCAGGCGAACGGAAAGCTCGACGTCGTCACCGATCGGCACCGACAGGTAGCCGTTTGCTGGCGAACGCACCCGGGCCAGGTAGTCGGGGCAGTAGTCGGTGTTGTCGGCGATGATCAGCGCGCCGGGCTTGAGGCGGCTTTCCACCAGGTTCAACACGTCGCCATACAGCGCCTTGGCGCCGTCGAGCAGCAGCAGGTCGACGCTGTCGGGCAGGCCGGTGGCCAGGGTAACCAGAGCATCGCCTTGGCGGATCTCCACGAGGTCGCTCACGCCGCCTTGCTCCAGGTGTTGCCGGGCGAGAGCGATCTTCGAGGGCTCGAACTCGCTGCTGATCAGCGTGCCGCCGCCGTTGTCCCGCAGGGCGGCCGCCAGGTGCAGGGTGGACAGGCCGAACGAAGTACCGAACTCGACGATGGCCTGCGCTTTGCTGCTGCGTGCGAGCATGTACAGCAGGGTGCCGGTGTCGCGGGAGACGGGCAACCACAGGTCTTTCAGCATTCCGTAGAGTGCCAGGTAGTCGGTCTTGCTGCGCATCAGGCGGTCGCGTTCTTCGTGGGTCACTGTGTTGATGATGGGGCTGGTGGCGGCATCGGCCTGTGTGTACAGCCGTTCAATCAGGGCCGCCATCGGGGCCGAGGTAAGCGTATTCATGGGGATGTCCTGCTGCAGGTTGAGCGCCGTGAGGCGCCGGGCTAGTATGCGAATGATTCGTCGCATTTAAAGTATGCGAACAATTCGTCACATTCGCTATTCGCATTCCAACGGCAGCAGGAACGCCCCATGACCGATCGCCAGACCTCGCAGATTTCCTCACGCAAAGAGCCCAAACAGGCGCGATCCACCGGGTTGGTGACGGCCATTCTCGAAGCGGCTATTCAGGTTTTGGCCAAGGAAGGCGCCAGCCGTTTCACCACCGCCCGTGTCGCGGAAAAGGCCGGTGTCAGCGTGGGGTCGGTGTACCAGTACTTTCCCAACAAGGCGGCCATCCTGTTTCGGCTGCAGACGGATGAGTGGCAGCAAACCTCGCAGATGCTCAGCCGCATTCTGCAGGACGTAAGCCAGCCGGCCCTTGAGCGGTTGCGGGCGTTGGTGCATGCGTTTATTCGTTCGGAGTGTGAGGAGGCGCAGATGCGTGTCGCCCTGAGCGACGCCGCGCCGCTGTACCGTGATGCGCCCGAAGCCCATGAGGTTCGCGCAGAAGGGCAACAGATTTTCCAGGCGTTCATGCTGGAACTGCTGCCGCAGGTGCCTGAAGCCACCCGCGCCCTGGCCTGCGATTTGATCGCCACCACCTTCAGTTCGGTGGCAAAGGAATTCTCGGGAAGCCCGCGCACCGAGGCGCAAATCACCGCCTATGCGGACGCCATGGCGGATATGTTCGGTGCGTACGTGACGGTGCTGAACCAGACAGCACGATGACCCGCAGGGCGGGCCATCGTTTGCAGCGCTTGCCTTAGCGGCGGTTCAGCCACACGGTCTGCGCGTTGCAGAATTCCCGCACACCAAAGTGCGACAACTCCCGCCCGAAGCCGCTCTTTTTCACACCACCAAACGAGACCCGGGGATCGGACACGCTGTAGGCGTTGATAAAGATCCCGCCGGTTTCCAGTTGGTTGGCGATGCTGCGTGCCTTTTCTGGGTCGGTGGTGAACACACTGGCGGTCAGGCCGAACTCACTGTCGTTGGCGAGGGCCACGGCGTGGTCCGCATCGCGGGCGGTGATGATGGAGGCGACCGGGCCAAACAGTTCCTGTTTGAACGAGGTCATCTGGTCGGTGACGTTGGCCAGCACGGTGGGGGCGTAGTAGTTGCCCGCGCCTTCGACTTTGCTGCCGCCCATCAGCAGGGTGGCGCCTTCGGCCAGGGTGGCCTGGACCTGGCCGTCGAGTTCGTCCCGCAGGTCGAAGCGGGCCATCGGCCCGATGTAGGTCTCGGTGGCGGTCGGGTCGCCCATCACCAGGTTGCGGCTGGCTTCGAGGAATTTGGCGGTGAAGGCTTCCACCACGCCTTCTTCGATGATCAGGCGCTTGGCGGCGGCGCACACCTGGCCGGAGTTCTGGAAACGGCCGATCAGGGCGGCTTGCACGGCTTCGTCGAGGTTGGCGTCGTTGAGCACAATGAACGGGTCGGAGCCGCCCAGCTCCAGTACGCATTTTTTCAGCGCGGCCCCGGCCTGGGAACCGATGGCCATGCCGGCGCGCACGCTGCCGGTGAGGGTCACGGCGGCGATGCGCGGGTCGGCGATGGCTTTGGACACGCCGTCCTGGGTGACGTTGATCACTTCGAACAGGCCATCGGCAAAGCCGGCGCGCTGGAAGGCTTGTTTCATCAGGTACGCGCTGCCCATCACGTTAGGCGCGTGCTTGAGCACGTAGGTGTTGCCGCTGAGCATGGTTGGCACCGCGCCGCGCAGCACTTGCCACACCGGGAAGTTCCACGGCATTACAGCGAGGATCGGGCCCAGCGGGCGGTATTCGATCTGGGCGGAGCCGTTGTCCACCAGGGTGGCTTCCGGGGCCAGCATGGCCGGGCCGTGGGCCGCATACCACTCGGCGAGTTGCGCGCATTTTTCGATTTCGCCACGGGCCTGGGCGATGGGTTTGCCCATTTCCAGGGTGATCATCTGGGCCATTTCTTCGGCCTGGTCGCGCAGGGTGCTGGCCAGGGCCAGCAGCAATTCGGCGCGCTGGGCGACGGGGGTATTGCGCCCGTTGCGGAAGGCGTTGATCGAGCGGGTGAGGGCGGCATCCAGCTGCGCCTCGGTTTCGTACGGGTAGCTGGCGACCGTTTCACCGTTGGCGGGGTTGATCGACAACGCGTGGGTCTGGGAGGAAATGGAGTTCATGGCACCGTCCTGCGCAGTGAATGGGATGGAGGCCAGCGTACGGGGCTGTATCTTTTTCGGAAACTGAATAATATTAAGCAATACGTTCACGTTTGGAGAATGACTTGGATCTGGTCCAGCTGGAAATTTTCAAAGCCGTTGCCGAGCAAGGCAGCATCAGCGCTGCCGCGCAATTGATCCATCGCGTGCCGTCGAACCTGACCACGCGGATCAAGCAATTGGAGCAAGATCTGGGCGTGGACTTGTTTATTCGCGAGAAGAGCCGGCTGCGGTTATCGCCGGCCGGGTGGAATTTCCTCGGGTATGCCCGGCGCATTCTGGATCTGGTGCAAGAGGCACGGGCGACGGTGGCGGGGGAGGAACCCCAGGGCGCTTTTGCGTTGGGCTCGCTGGAGAGTACGGCGGCGGTGCGCATCCCGGCATTGCTCGCGGCGTATAACCAGAAGCACGCCAAGGTCGAGCTGGACCTGACCACCGGGCCGTCCGGCACGATGATCGAGGGTGTGTTGTCGGGGCGGCTGGCAGCGGCGTTTGTCGATGGGCCGGTGCTGCACGCGACGCTGGAGGGCGTGGCGGTGTTCGAGGAGGAGATGGTGGTGATTGCGCCGTTGCATCACGCGCCGATCACCCGGGGGCGGGATGTGAGCGGGGAGAGCATCTACACGTTTCGTTCGAACTGTTCGTACCGGCATCACTTCGAGCGCTGGTTTTCACAGGATGGCGCGGTGCCGGGGAAGATCTTCGAGATGGAGTCCTACCACGGGATGCTCGCCTGTGTGAGTGCCGGTGCCGGGTTGGCGCTGATGCCGCGGAGCATGCTGGAGAGCATGCCGGGGTTTACGGCGGTGAGTGTGTGGCCGCTGACCGATACGTTCCGGATTCTGAATACCTGGCTGATCTGGCGCCGGGGTACGGTGTCGCAGAGCCTGAACAGTTTTGTGCAGTTGCTGGAAGAGCGTGGCCTGGCCCTGGCATCGTAGCCGTAGCAGCTGTCGAGCTTCAGCGAGGCTGCGATGGCGTCGGCACAGTCGATATTGAGGGTGCCTGACCCACCGCTATCGCGGCCTCGCTGAAGCTCGACGGCTCCCACATTTGATCTTTGTCAGCCGCCAAATTGCAGGGGGACTGCTTGGATCGAGTTGAACCAGCCACACGAGCGCGGACTGACGGCGGGAGTAGACCCCCTGTGGGAGCTGTCGAGCTTCAGCGAGGCTGCGATGGCGTCGGCACAGTCGACATTTATGGTGCCTGACCCACCGCTATCGCGGCCTCGCTAAAGCTCGACGGCTCCCACATTTGGTCTTTGTCAGCCGCCAAATTGCAGGGGGACTGCTTGGATCGAGTTGAACCAGCCACACGAGCGCGGACTGAAGGCGGGGAGTAGACCCCCTGTGGGAGCTGTCGAGCTTCAGCGAGGCTGCGATGGCGTCGGCACAGTCGACATTTATGGTGCCTGACCCACCGCTATCGCGGCCTCGCTAAAGCTCGACGGCTCCCACATTTGATCTTTGTCAGCCGCCAAATTGCAGGGGGACTGCTTGGATCGAGTTGAACCAGCCACACGAGCGCGGACTGAAGGCGGGAGTAGATCCCCTGTGGGAGCTGTCGAGCTTCAGCGAGGCTGCGAAGGCGTCGGCACAGTCGACATTGAGGGTGCCTGATCCACCGCTATCGCGGCCTCGCTAAAGCTCGACGGCTCCCACATTTGATCTTTGTCAGCCGCCAAATTGCAGGTGTCTGCTTGCACGAGTTGAACCAGCCACACGAGCGCGGACTGAAGGCGGGAGTAGATCCCTTGTGGGAGCTGTCGAGCTTCAGCGAGGCTGCGATGACGTCGGCACAGTCGACATTGATGGTGCCTGATCCACCACTATCGCGGCCTCGCTAAAGCTCGACGGCCCCCACATTTGATCTTTGTCAGCCGCCGAACTGGAAGGTGCCCATGGCCAGCTTGGCCATCAGGGCGCCGGCGCCCAGTTGCACCAGCCATAAGGCCAAACCACCGAGGAATACGCCGAGCGCGACTTGCAGCACCAGGCTTTTCTGGCGCTTGACGGGGGGTGGGCGCGGGGTGAAGTGGTCCAGTTCGTCGCGGTCGGCACGCAGGTCCAGGTCGTCGTTTCTCATAGGATACTCAAGGGGAAGGGACTGTCTTGCTGTCAGTCTAGGGGCAGCGGACTGAAAGCAGCGAATTTTTAGGGGCTGAACACCCGCTCTTGAAGGCAAACCACCCACCCTGTGGCGAGGGAGCTTGCTCCCGCTGGGCTGCGCAGCAGCCCCAGTTCAGGCACCGCATTCATTCATAAAGTTCACGGTGGCAGGTTTTGGGGCCGCTTCGCAGCCCAGTGGGAGCAAGCTCCCTCGCCACAGGGGGCGCGGTTTTCAGAATGAAAAAGGGGAAGCCATTGGCTTCCCCTTTTTTTGCATCACAACAGGCTTACAGCACCTGAACGATGGCCTTGGTCACGGCATCAATGTTGTTCTGGTTCAACGCCGCCACACAGATACGGCCGGTATCCAACGCATAGATGCCAAACTCGCTGCGCAGGCGCGTCACTTGCTCAACGCTCAGGCCGGAGTAGGAGAACATCCCGCGTTGGCGACCGACGAAGCTGAAGTCGTGGCCCGGTGCAGCCTTGGCCAGGTCAGCCACCATCTGCTCGCGCATGCCGCGAATACGCAGGCGCATTTCCGCCAGTTCCGCTTCCCACTGGGCGCGCAGCTCAGGGTTGTTCAGCACCGCTGCCACGATCGCCGCGCCGTGGGTCGGCGGGTTGGAGTAGTTGGTGCGGATCACGCGCTTGACCTGGGACAGGATGCGCGCGCTTTCTTCCTTGGAGTCGGTGACGATGGACAGGGCGCCCACGCGCTCGCCGTACAGCGAGAACGATTTGGAGAACGAGCTGGACACAAAGAAAGTCAGGCCCGACTCGGCGAACAGGCGCACCGCAGCGGCGTCTTCGTCGATGCCGTCGCCAAAGCCCTGGTAGGCCATGTCGAGGAACGGCACGAGGTTTTTCGCCTTGACCACGTCCAGCACTTGTTGCCAGTCGGCCGGGCTCAGGTCGACGCCGGTCGGGTTGTGGCAGCAGGCGTGCAGCACGACGATGGACTGTGGCGGCAGGGCGTTGAGGTCTTCCAGCAGGCCGGCGCGGTTTACGTCGTGGGTGGCGGCGTCGTAGTAACGATAGGTCTGCACCGGGAAGCCGGCTTTTTCGAACAGCGCCTGGTGGTTTTCCCAGCTCGGGTCGCTGATGGCGACGACGGCGTTGGGCAGCAGTTGCTTGAGGAAGTCAGCGCCGATTTTCAGGGCGCCGGTGCCGCCGACCGCTTGGGCGGTGATGACGCGGCCGGAGCTGATCAGCGGCGATTGCGCGCCGAACAGCAGCTTTTGCACGGCCTGGTCGTAGGCGACAATACCGTCGATCGGCAAGTAGCCACGGGCGGCGTGTTGCGCCACACGAATGGCTTCCGCTTCGGCAACGGCACGCAAGAGTGGAATCTTCCCCTCCTCGTTGCAGTAAACGCCCACGCCAAGGTTCACCTTGGTGGTTCGGGTATCGGCGTTGAATGCTTCGTTGAGGCCCAGGATTGGATCGCGTGGTGCCATTTCGACAGCGGAGAACAGGCTCATTTTTGCGGCAGCTCTATAGAGAGTGGAGGGACGTGTCGCGCTCCAGCCGAATGCACTAGAGCGGTGCACAAACGGGGAGCTAGTATAGAGGCCATCACTGCTCACGGCGACAGCCGAAACGGCTTTTCGGCCAAGTTTTTCGGTTTATTTACCGACCGTTAGTCTTATTGCAACATGGGTGACCAACGGCATGTAGGACGATTGCCTTGAAACCCGTCACATTCGCCTCCACTTCTACAGCTATCATGGTTTTTTCCTGCAACCTGCGCCGAACAGTCGCGGGTCGCGGTCTTTTTCGTCCCCGTTGCTTTTTCCGGCCCCGGGGTGACTCAAGAGGTACGTTATGTCGGATTTCCAGCTAGTCACCCGCTTCGAGCCCGCCGGCGATCAACCGGAAGCCATCCGCCTGATGGTCGAAGGCATTGAGGCCGGCCTCGCGCACCAGACCTTGCTCGGCGTGACCGGCTCCGGCAAGACTTTCAGCATCGCCAACGTGATCGCCCAGGTGAACCGCCCGACCCTGGTGCTGGCGCCGAACAAGACCCTGGCCGCGCAGTTGTATGGCGAGTTCAAGGCGTTCTTCCCGAACAACGCGGTGGAGTACTTCGTTTCCTACTACGACTACTACCAGCCGGAAGCCTACGTGCCGTCGTCCGACACCTTTATCGAGAAAGACGCCTCGATCAACGACCACATCGAGCAGATGCGGCTCTCGGCGACCAAGGCGCTGCTGGAACGTAAAGACGCGATCATCGTCACCACGGTGTCGTGCATCTACGGCCTGGGCAGCCCGGAAACCTATTTGAAGATGGTGCTGCACGTCGACCGCGGCGACAAACTCGACCAGCGCGAACTGTTGCGTCGCCTGACGAGCCTGCAATACACCCGCAACGACATAGACTTCGCCCGGGCGAGCTTCCGCGTGCGCGGCGATGTGATCGACATCTACCCGGCGGAATCCGACCTGGAAGCGATCCGCATCGAGCTGTTCGACGATGAAGTCGAGAGCCTGTCGGCCTTCGACCCGTTGACCGGCGAAGTGATCCGCAAGCTGCCGCGCTTCACCTTCTACCCGAAAAGCCACTACGTGACCCCGCGCGAAACCCTGATGGGCGCCATCGAGGGCATCAAGGCTGAGCTGGTGGAGCGCCTGGAATACCTGCGTTCCAACAACAAACTGGTGGAAGCCCAGCGCCTGGAACAGCGCACCCGCTTCGACCTGGAGATGATCCTCGAACTGGGCTACTGCAACGGCATCGAAAACTACTCGCGCTACCTCTCGGGCCGCGAGTCCGGGCAGGCGCCACCTACCTTGTTCGATTACCTGCCGGACGATGCCTTGCTGGTGATCGACGAGTCCCACGTCAGCGTGCCGCAGGTGGGCGCGATGTACAAAGGTGACCGTTCCCGTAAAGAGACCCTGGTGGAATACGGCTTCCGCCTGCCATCGGCGCTGGATAACCGGCCGATGCGTTTTGACGAGTTCGAAGGCATCAGCCCGCAGACGATTTTTGTCTCGGCCACGCCGGGTAACTACGAGGCCGAACATGCCGGGCGTGTGATTGAGCAACTGGTGCGCCCGACCGGCCTGGTGGACCCGCAAATCGAAATCCGCCCGGCGCTGACCCAGGTGGATGACTTGCTCTCGGAGATCACCAAGCGCGTGGCCCTGGAAGAGCGGGTGCTGGTCACCACGCTGACCAAGCGCATGTCCGAAGACTTGACCGATTACCTGGCCGACCACGGCGTGCGCGTGCGCTATTTGCACTCGGACATCGACACCGTGGAGCGCGTGGAAATCATCCGCGACCTGCGCCTGGGGGCGTTCGATGTGCTGGTGGGGATCAACCTGCTGCGTGAAGGCCTGGATATGCCGGAAGTGTCCCTGGTGGCGATTCTGGATGCGGACAAGGAAGGCTTCCTGCGTTCCGAGCGCTCGTTGATCCAGACCATTGGCCGGGCGGCGCGCAACCTGAATGGCCGGGCGATTCTGTATGCGGACCGGATTACCGGTTCCATGGAACGGGCGATTGGCGAGACCGAGCGTCGTCGCGACAAGCAGATTGCCTACAACCTTGAGCATGGCATCACGCCGAAGGGTGTGTTCAAGGACGTGGCCGACATCATGGAAGGCGCAACGGTGCCGGGTTCGCGCAGCAAGAAGCGCAAGGGTATGGCCAAGGCTGCGGAGGAGAATGCCAAGTACGAAGCGGAATTGCGTTCGCCGAGCGAGATCACCAAGCGTATTCGCCAGCTGGAAGAGAAGATGTACCAGTTGGCGCGGGATCTGGAGTTTGAAGCGGCGGCGCAGATGCGCGATGAGATTGGCAAGTTGCGGGAGCGGTTACTGGCGGTCTGATGATCGTTCCCACGCTCTGCGTGGGAAAGCAGCCCGGGACGCTCTGCATCCCAAGAGCGGACGCGGAGCGTCCAGTGAGGCATTCCCACGCAGAGCGTGGGAACGATCTTCAAGCTCTTTGTGGCGAGGGAGCTTGCTCCCGCTGGAGTGCGGAGCGCTCCCAGAATTTTGGGGCCGCTTCGCAGCCTCGCCACAACAAGCTCCCTCGCCACAGGTTATTTCAGTGGGCTTCCCCAGCCTTAAGCCCCGCCGGCAACGCCTTGGTCAACAAGATCGCCACCATACTGATCCCCAACGCCAACCCCACAAAGTGAAACGCATCGTTGTAGGCCATGATCTGCGCCTGCTGATGGGCAATTTCACTCAACTTGCCCAGCGCCGCCGTCTCACTGCCAAACGTCTCCGTCAGCCTGGCCATGCGCTCCGCCACCTGTGGATTGGTCGGCACAATCGCCTCACGCAGGTAATCAAAGTAGGTCTTGGTGCGCGCATCCAGCAGCGTCGCCAGCAACGCAATCCCGATCGCCCCGCCCAGGTTTCGCAAAATATTGAACAGGCTCGACGCCGACCCCGCGTCTTTTTGCATGATGTACGCCGTGGCAATCAACGAAATTGTCACCATGATCAACGGCTGCCCCAACGCACGGATGATCTGGATGCGGTTGAACTGGTCGCCGGCAAAGTCCGGGTTCAGCACCCCCGATGAAAAACTCGCCAACCCGAACAGCCCGAACCCCAGGGTGCACAGCCATTTGGGCGACACGTACTTCATCAGCTTGGGCACCAGCGGAATCAAAAACAGCTGCGGAACCCCCATCCACATGATCACTTCGCCGATTTGCAGGGCGTTGTAGTTCTGGATCTGCGCCAGGTACAGCGGCAGCAGATAAATCGAGCCATACAACCCCACGCCCATCCCCAGGCTCGAAATGCTCGATAGCCCGAAATTACGATTGCCGAGGATGCGCAGGTTGATCAGCGGGTTGGGCTTGGACATCTGCACGATCACAAAGGTGATCAGGCTGAGCAGGGCGACAGTGCCCAAGCTGACAATCAGGCTGGATTCCAGCCAGTCCTTGCGATGGCCTTCTTCCAGAAACACCTGCAAACACCCAAGGCCCACGGCCATGGTGACAATGCCAAGATAGTCGGTGCTTTTGAGCAGGTCCCAGTTGGAGTCCTTTTTCTCCAGGCCGTACAGCAGCCCGGCGATCATGATCAGGCCCGGTGGGATGTTGATGTAGAAGATGTATTCCCAACCCCAGTTTTCCGTGAGCCAGCCGCCAATGGTCGGGCCGATGGACGGGGCGAAGGTGGCGGTCATGGCGAACATGGCCATGCCTTTGGCGCGGTGATGTTCGGGCAGCTTGATCAGCGTGAGGGTGAACGCCAGGGGGATCAGCGCGCCGCCGGTAAAGCCCTGCAGCGCGCGGAATACGATCATGCTTTCCAGGCTCCAGGCCATGGAGCACATCAGCGAGGCGATCAGGAACCCGCCCGAGACCCACACCGCCAGCCGACGCGCCGACAGCAGCTGCACCAGCCAGGCGGTGAGGGGGATCATGATGATTTCGGCCACAAGGTAGGAGGTGGAAATCCACGAACCTTCTTCCAGGGTGGCCGACAGCGCGCCCTGGATGTCCTTGAGGGAGGAGTTGGTGATCTGGATGTCGAGCACCGCCATGAAGGCGCCGAGCATCACGCTCATGACTGCTATCCAGTCGCGCCGGCTCGGCTCGCCTACCGGCGGCAGCAGTTGATCACCGGCCATCTTGCGGGTCTTGGATGTTCACTTTGACCGTCACCGACATGCCCGGGCGGATTTTGCCTTGCAGCGGGTTGTCGGCGGCGAAGGTCAGTTTGACCGGAATCCGTTGTACGACTTTGGTGAAGTTGCCCGTGGCATTGTCCGGTGGCAGCAGGCTGAATTGCGCGCCGGAAGCGCCGAACAGGTTGGCGACGCGGCCTTCGATTGGAGTATCGCTGTAGGCGTCGAATGTCAGCTCGGCCTTTTGCCCGGGTTGCATGTGGCCGATCTGGGTTTCCTTGAAGTTGGCCTGCACCCAGATGTCCTGGTCCGGGACGATCGACAGCAGGTAGGCGCCGGCCTGTACGTATTGACCGTTGCGCGCGGCACGCTGGCCGATCAGGCCGCTGATGGGCGCGTGGATTTCGCTGCGGGTCAGGTTTAGTTCGGCCTGGGCCAGGTCAGTCCTGGCGTTGGCGATCATCGCGTCGAGGCGCTTGATCTCGGCGTTCAGGGCGTTGACCTGCTGGCGCTGGCCCTGCAGGTCGGCCTGGGCCATGGTCACCTGGGAGCGGGCGATGTGGTTGTCGGCGTCGAGGGTGGTGACCCGTTCTTCGGAGACATAGCCGGGTTTGCGCAGGGTTTGTGCGCGGTTCAGGTCGATCTGCGAGCGGCCGAGGGTGGCCTGGCTGGACGAGACCTTGGCTGCACCGGCGGCGATCAGGCTGGCTTGCTGGGTCAGTTTGCTCTGGGCCTGCACACGTTCGGCTTCGCGCATGGCCAGGGCGGCGTTGGCGCGGTCGACGGCGAGGTGGAAGTCGTCGCCTTCGAGCTTGACCAGCAGTTGGCCTTTTTCCACGTGCTCGTTGTCGCCCACCAGCACCTCGACGATGCGCGCACCCAGTTGGCTGGAGACCCGGGTGATCTCGCCCTGGACGTAGGCGTTGTCGGTGCTTTCATAAAAACGGCCCTTGAAGAACCACTGGGCGAAAAAGCTCGCGGCGATCAGGACCACGATAAACAGGAAGATAAACAGGCGGCGTTTGAGCGGGGCAGGCATGGCGATGATGTCGTCGACAAAAGGTAATGGAATATAGCCAGCGAACGGTCTGGCAAATAGCCATGTCGAGACTTGAGACCGGAGCTTGTCTCATATGCCCTTTGTTCGCCTCCCCACGCTGGAGCCCAAGGGCTTGGGGCTGTTACCATTCGCCCCTTGTTTCATTTTCAGTTTTATCGCCAATTCGAGACCCGCCATGACCACCGTCCGCACGCGCATCGCGCCATCGCCTACTGGGGATCCCCACGTAGGTACTGCTTACATCGCCTTGTTCAACTACTGCTTTGCCAAGCAGCATGGCGGTGAATTCATCCTGCGGATCGAAGACACCGATCAACTGCGCTCCACCCGTGAGTCGGAACAGCAGATTTTCGATGCCCTGCGCTGGTTGGGCATTACCTGGGCTGAAGGCCCGGATGTCGGCGGCCCACACGGCCCGTATCGCCAGAGCGAGCGCAGCGACATCTACAAAAAATACACCCAGCAGTTGGTCGACATGGGCCACGCCTTCCCGTGCTTCTGCACCGCCGAAGAGCTGGACCAGATGCGCGCCGAGCAACAGGCCCGTGGCGAAACCCCGCGCTATGACGGTCGCGCGCTGCTGCTGTCGAAGGAAGAAGTGGCCCGGCGCCTGGCTGCCGGCGAGCCGCACGTCATCCGCATGAAGGTGCCGAGCGAAGGCGTGTGCGTGGTGCCGGACATGCTGCGCGGTGACGTCGAGATCCCGTGGGA
This sequence comes from Pseudomonas sp. P7758, assembly GCF_013386485.1. NCBI lineage: Bacteria > Pseudomonadati > Pseudomonadota > Gammaproteobacteria > Pseudomonadales > Pseudomonadaceae > Pseudomonas > Pseudomonas sp. P7758. The sequence continues at coordinate 26,065 of NZ_JACARS010000110.1, forward strand.
CCGCATGGACATGCAAGTGCTGATGAAGACCGACGGCCTGCCGACGTACTTCCTGGCCAACGTGGTGGACGACCACCTGATGGGCATCACCCACGTACTGCGTGGCGAAGAGTGGCTGCCATCGGCGCCGAAACTGATCCTGTTGTACGAGTACTTCGGCTGGGAACAACCGCAGCTGTGCTACATGCCGCTGCTGCGTAACCCGGACAAGAGCAAGCTGTCCAAGCGCAAGAACCCGACCTCGGTGACCTTCTACGAGCGCATGGGCTTCATGCCCGAAGCGATGCTCAACTACCTGGGCCGCATGGGCTGGTCGATGCCGGACGAGCGCGAGAAGTTCTCGTTGCAGGAAATGGTCGATAACTTCGACCTGTCTCGTGTGTCCCTGGGCGGGCCGATCTTCGATATCGAGAAACTCTCGTGGCTCAACGGCCAGTGGCTGCGTGACCTGCCGGTGGAAGAGTTCGCCAGCCGCGTGCAGCAGTGGGCGTTGAACCCCGAGTACATGATGAAGATCGCGCCGCTGGTGCAGGGCAGGGTGGAGACCTTCAGCCAGGTCGCACCGTTGGCGAGTTTCTTCTTTGCCGGTGGCGTGAACCCGGACGTGAAGCTGTTTGAGTCGAAGAAACTCTCGGGTGACCAGGTTCGCCAGTTGATGCAGTTGATCCTGTGGAAGCTCGAAAGCCTGCGCCAGTGGGAGAAGGATGCGATTACCGCGACTATCCAGGCGGTGGTTGAATCCCTGGAACTGAAATTGCGCGATGCGATGCCGCTGATGTTTGCCGCGATCACCGGGCAGGCGAGTTCGGTGTCGGTGCTCGATGCGATGGAAATTCTGGGCCCGGACCTGACTCGCTTCCGTCTGCGCCAAGCCCTTGATTTGCTTGGTGGTGTGTCGAAGAAAGAAAACAAGGAATGGGAAAAGCTGCTGGGCGCTATCGCTTAAGCACGCTGTTGTAACGGCCAAACCCCGGTTTTCCGGGGTTTGCTCGGTAAGTGATTGTTATCTCGGCAAAAAATTTTGAAAATTGTTGAAAATAAATTTGACACGTTTCGAATACGCCATTAAGATTCGCCCCGTCCTCACCGACGAGGGGCTATAGCTCAGCTGGGAGAGCGCTTGCATGGCATGCAAGAGGTCAACGGTTCGATCCCGTTTAGCTCCACCAATTTACAGGTTCAAGGTCTGGCCACACCGTCCTTGAATTCGATCAGACTCAGCCTGATCACGTTGTATAGAAGGTTTGTGTCCCCTTCGTCTAGTGGCCTAGGACACCGCCCTTTCACGGCGGTAACAGGGGTTCGAGTCCCCTAGGGGACGCCAGTTTCAACAAGCAGTTCGAAAGGTCTGCTGCGCCGCGAGGCGAAAAATCCGGGGCTATAGCTCAGCTGGGAGAGCGCTTGCATGGCATGCAAGAGGTCAACGGTTCGATCCCGTTTAGCTCCACCAATTTACAGGTTCAAGGTCTGGCCACACCGTCCTTGAATTCGATCAGTCCTCAGCGCTGATCAGTTGTACAGAAGGTTTGTGTCCCCTTCGTCTAGTGGCCTAGGACACCGCCCTTTCACGGCGGTAACAGGGGTTCGAGTCCCCTAGGGGACGCCACGATTACCCGCTCTGCGGGATTTTTAAGGGTCATTCAATTATTGAATGGCCCTTTTGTTTGTCTGGCGTTTGGCCAACCCTCCTTCCTTTTTCCCTGAATGTTCTTCTGACCAATGGTCATGCCTGTGGCTTGCGAAATATTATTATGGTAATAATATTCGAAGCATGAGATTCGGAGGCAACGATGAACGATAAAAAAGCGCAAACCCGCGAACGCATTCTGCAAGCGGCCGGCGCCGCCCTGGTACAACGCGGCCCGGCCGAGCCGAGTGTGGGCGAAGTCATGGGCGCGGCGGGGCTTACCGTCGGCGGTTTCTACGCGCACTTTGAAAGCAAGGACGCACTGATGCTGGAGGCCTTCACCGAGTTGCTGGCCCGGCGTCGCGCCGCCGTCGATGACATGGACTCCTCGCTGACCGGTGAAGAGCGTCGCGCGCTGGTCGCAGCGTTCTACCTGTCGCGTAAACACCGTGACTCCACCAGCCAGGCGTGCCCGATCCCGTCCACCGTGGGCGAGATGAGCCGCCTGCCGGACGAATTTCGCCAGGCCTTGAACGAACACTGCGAACTGATGGCAGCACAGCTGGCCGCCAGCCCGGAAGACACCGACAAGGCCTTGGCCGACATGGCACTGATGATCGGTGGCTTGTCGCTGGCCCGCGCCCTGGGCCCGGGTGAGTTATCGGATCGTGTGTTGCGTGCGGCCAAGTCCGCAGTGCGTTAAGAACGGCTTCTGGCCTGAGGGATGAGCGATGGGCACGTTGAAATGGATTCGTGGCGTCAATGGCACCTTGGGCCGGCTGGCGCCGCAAACGGTGGCTAGCAAGATGCGTCGGGTGTTCATGACGCCTCGCGATTTGCCGCCCCGTGACTGGGAGCTGCCGCTGCTGGCGCAGTCCGAGCGCATCACTTTGCGTTTCGGCCTGTCGGCGCTGAAGTGGGGCCAGGGCCCTGCGGTGCTGTTGATGCACGGCTGGGAAGGGCGCCCAACGCAATTCGCCAGCCTGATCAGCGCATTGGTGGAGGCGGGTTATTCGGTGGTTGCGCTGGATGGTCCGGCTCACGGGCGTTCGCCGGGGCGCGAAGCCCATGTGCTGCTGTTTGCCCGTGCCATGCTGGAAGCGGCTGCCGAACTGCCACCGCTGCATGCGGTTGTCGGTCACTCCATGGGTGGGGCCAGCGCGATGTTGGCGGTGCAGTTGGGCTTGCGCACCAAGGCGTTGGTCAGCATCGCCGCACCCTCGCGGTTTCTCGACGTACTGCGCGGCTTTGCCGGCATGGTCGGTTTGCCGGCGCGAGCACGTTCGGCGTTTATCCAGGAGGTCGAGCTGACGATGGGCATGCCCCTCAAGCACCTCGATGTCGCCCACTATCAAATGAATATCCCGGGCCTGATCGTGCATGCCGAAGACGATACCTTCGTCTCGGTCAAGGCTTGCCAGGTCATCCATGACGCCTGGTTCGACAGCCGCCTGCTGCGCCTGGAGCAGGGCGGGCACCAGAAAGTGCTGGCGGATCCGCGTGTGATCGAGGGCGTGCTGGCGCTGCTGGCCGGCCGCCACGTGCCGGAGCGCCAAACCGCCTGAGCCATGGGTTACACTGCTCGCCGCCGACATTAATCGACCGGGAGCACCCCATGGGCTGGGATTTGGCAACGCCGTTTATCATTGATCTGCAGGTCGGTGCCGACGACATCGACGGTCTGGGGCACGCCAACAACGCCGTTTACGTGTCCTGGCTCGAACGCTGCGCCTGGCGCCATTCCCAGCGCCTGGGGCTGGACCTTAGCGAGTACCGCAGGCTGGATCGCGCGATGGCCGTGGTGCGTCATGAGATCGATTACCTCGCCGCCGGTTACGAGGGCGATGAGCTGCAGTTGGCGACCTGGATCGTCGACTGGGACCAGCGCCTGAAAATGACCCGACGCTTCCAGCTGGTACGCCCGCGTGATGGCGCTACCTTGCTGCGAGCGCAAACCACCTTTGTCTGCATCGAACTGTCCAGCGGCAAGCCCAAGCGCATGCCGTCGGAATTTCTTGAGGGTTATGGCCCTGCGCTGCAAGGCGAATTACCTGCCAGCGTCTGAAACCAGTAAACTGCGCCACGTTTTTCGTTGAGTGTTTTCCATGCAAATTGCTTTGGCGCCCATGGAGGGGTTGGTCGACAACATCCTGCGGGACGTGCTGACCCGGGTCGGTGGTATTGATTGGTGCGTGACCGAGTTCATCCGGGTCAACGACCGCCTGCTGACGCCTGCCTATTTCCACAAACTCGCCCCTGAGTTGCTGCACGGTGCCAAGACCGCTGCCGGCGTGCCGCTGCGTGTGCAGTTACTCGGTTCAGACCCGGTGTGTTTGGCGGAAAACGCCGCCCTGGCGTGTGAGCTGGGCTCTCAGGTGGTTGACCTCAACTTTGGTTGCCCGGCCAAGACCGTGAACAAGTCCCGTGGCGGTGCGGTGCTGCTCAAGGAGCCGGAGCTGCTTAACCAGATCGTCGAACACGTACGGCGTGCGGTGCCGGCACATATTCCCGTCACGGCCAAGATGCGCCTGGGCTTCGACAGCCCCGACGGTGCCCTGGTGTGCGCCACGGCCCTGGCCGAAGGCGGCGCAGCGCATATCGTGGTGCATGCCCGCACCAAGGCTGACGGCTACAAACCTCCGGCGCACTGGGAGTGGATCCCGCGTGTGCAAGAGGTGGTCAAGGTGCCAGTGTTCGCCAACGGTGATATCTGGAGCGTTGAAGACTGGCGGCGGTGTCGCGAAATCAGTGGTGTCGAAGACATCATGCTCGGTCGCGGCCTGGTGGCTCGTCCCGACCTGGCCCGGCAGATTGCTGCCGCGCGGGCCGGGGAAGAGGTGGTCGAGATGACTTGGGCGCAGATGCAACCCATGCTCCAGGAATTCTGGCGGCAATCCGTTGAGCAATTGACCGAGCGCCAGGCGCCGGGACGCTTGAAGCAATGGCTGGCGATGCTGACCCGCAACTATCCCGAAGCAGTTGAACTATTTACGCTGATGCGGCGGGAAACCGACCTGGAGCAGGTAGGACGATTGTTAGGGGTGCCTGATTCGGTTGCGCTGCAAAATTGAGTACATATATATAAGCGTTTCAATTCAGTAGGAAAGGGTGCCGTGGGCGCCCTTTTTTTTGCTTGAAATAAGGCCACGGATCGTTAACCGCGAGTGTTTGTGGGCACGTGACTAGAGCTTTTTGATTGCTTTATATATGTGAGCAAGTTTCTTGTTTGCTACAGAGTCTTGCGGTGTCAGCGGCGCATATTTTTAAGTTTTGTTAGTTGGAGTATGAGGGGCGCGCGCAATAACACAGATATGAATGACTGGCGTGGGTGAGTGATTTCATCAATTTGCCTTAACGGCTGACTGTTGCCTGATATATCCATTTTGCCCACGGCGACCACCGGGTAAGCATGATGTTTTACGGAAAGTCCATAGGATAAAGTCTCTATTTTCATTTGATTTCCTTATGTGAAGGCCGATTTTCGGAACCCGATGCTCGCAACACCCACGAAAGTAGGGAGTGTGCAGCACTCGGGTTTGTTTCCAGTCCAGAACCTGGACGGTCTGTTTGCAGACCGCTGAAGGAGTTTTGGCAATCACTGAATAAGGATTTGTTTATGTCTAATTTGTCGGTCAATAATTTCCCTCGCTTGACTAATGACTTCAATCAGCAGAATGCAGACCTGCCAAAGTCTGTCGACAAGAGCGCCGGCGAAATCCGGGCGAATACGCCCGGCACAGTATTGAAAAACAATCCCGCCGTAGTGACGGATGGAACCGTCACCTTCAACAAGGATGCACTCGAGAAGTTGTTCGAGTTGTTTGAATATGCATTCAAGGCCATACGGAACATGCTGTCCGGACAGGGCGGGATGCCCAAGTTGGTACCCGATGCTGGCCCGCTGCCTAAACCCGAGAAGAGTAGCGATACTCCGGTGAAGGATAAGGCGGACAGTAAATCGAATGTGCCGGACACTCCGGCCAAGGACAAGGCGGGGACTGACTCGCAAGTGCCGAACACTGTAGCCAAGGACAAAGCCGAGACCAACTCGCCGGTATTGAACACTGCACTCAAGGACAAGTCCGGGACCAATTCTGAGGTGTCGGTACAGAAAGACAAGCCAGCAAACAATCCAGCGGTCCCGAGTTCCGAGGTTAAGGTAACGCCTAAACCCCTGCCAGAACCCCGCAGGCCAGACCCCGCATCGGGCAAGGACGTGCAGCCGAACAGCCGGAGCAGTTCCGACGTGAACGTCACGGTCCAAGTGATGAACTGCCATTGTCCTCACCCGGATGCAACGAAGCCGGTCCCGCCTAAGCCCGACGTGCCGGTTCCGCCGAAGCCAGATGTGCCGGTTCCGCCTAAGCCCGATGCACCGGTCCCGCCTAAGCCTGATGCACCGGTTCCGCCGAAGCCCGATGCACCGGTTCCGCCGAAGGCAGACGTGCCAGTCCCACCGAAGCCCGATGCACCGGTCCCGCCGAAGCCGGACGTGCCGGTTCCGCCTAAGCCAGATGCACCGGTTCCGCCGAAGGCCGACGTGCCGGTTCCGCCGAAGCCTGATGCACCGGTCCCGCCGAAGCCAGACGTGCCAGTTCCGCCGAAGCCCGATGCACCGGTCCCGCCGAAGCCAGATGTGCCGGTTCCGCCGAAGCCCGATGCACCGGTCCCGCCGAAGCCAGACGCTCCGGTCCCACCGAAGCCGGATGCGCCTAAACCAGATACTCCGAAGCCGGATAAGCCGGAGCCGGACATCACTTCGCCAGGGCCGTCTGAGGATTTCTTTGAGTTCGAAACCAGCGGCAGGCGTCGAGCGTTCGACAACGACTGGCGGTTTAATCCCGGCCGCCGGATAAGCAGGTAAGTCGGCCACTTCCTCAGTTTTTTTCAACAAGGCGCTCCCGATAAAAAACGTCGGGGGCCCTTGATGAAGGATGGTTATATGTCTTGTTCAGAAATCAATAATGCGGGCGCGGTCAGAAACTATTATCAACATTCGCAAACCGGCAACACACCAGGACGATCGGTTCCCGTGCAGCCGGTATTCGTTAATAACCAAGTCCTCTCATCGTTCGGTAATAACGATCAAAGTACCGTTGGGAACACAGCCAGCGACACCCCGCTGTTAGCAAAGCTCCTCGAACTGTTCACCCAGTTTTTTACACAGTTGCAAGGCCTGCTGGCGGGCAAGGAACTGGCGAATACAGTTGCGACCAAGGTAACGCCTGCGCCCCCGCCGGCAGTGCTGCCCAAGCCGGATGCCCCCCTGCCGGATCCAACACCGCAGCCGCTTCCTGATCTGTCCGATAAGCGCAACGGCGCCAAGCCGGCAAATATATGGAACGGCTTTCGCCAGGGCCCTGACGGTAATTGCGTGACCATTTCGGCGATCAAGGCGGCGATGGCGAAGTTCGGTCAAAGCCCGACCGATATCTTCAAGTCTGTTCAAGCCAAGGGTGATGGCTATCACGTTGTCATGCGTGACGGGTACGCGCTGGATTTGAGCAAGGATGAATTGGCCCAGGCCAGGCGTGGCTCGAAGTTTGTCCCGATGCGCGATCCCGGCATGCTCAAGGATGCGCACTTTCTATTTGCCGTCAGCGCCAAGCGAGCGATGCTGGAAAACAATGACGGGACTGCAGGCAGGAGCTTTCAATCCGCAATAAACAGCCTCAACGACGGTGAAGACGAAACGGGCCCCGGGGAAGGCTTCAAGCGTCTGGGCTTGCGCCAGCATATGAAAGAAGTTCCGGTCAGTGCGTTTGCTGATAAATCATTGATCGGTATGGTCAACAGGAGCAGGCACTCTGTAGCAGTGGTTGATGGGTGTGAGGAGATGTATGGGACTAAAGCGGGAAGACCGCGGTTTGGACGGGCTATTGCATTGGTTGGCTAACGGGGCGTCCATAAAACAATAAGAAGATGATCGTTGCTGCGCAACACGTTAAATCTATAACTAGATCTTGTTGAACTTATTATCTGACTGAGTGCAGTTCATGGCGTGCAGAAAATACTGTATGCCGTGTTCATGCACTTTCTTTTTATGCCTGAACACAACGTGCAGGTGGCAGCGTTTACCACGGGCTATTGTGTGTTCGCCCTTTAAAGGAGTGCTCCATGATTGCGATGAATACGGGTTATGCAATGAGTACGGCGGTCCATCATCCTGCGCGTGTATACGGGGGTGAAAATAAATCCGTCGACAGTGTAAGTACTTTGAATTCTACCGAGCGACAGTTCGGTGAGCATTTTGATACGAGCAGCCATTCTGCTGTTATCCAGATGATGATATCGACCTTCGGTCCTGCGCGCGCTGATCTATTTGATGAAGTAAGGCGCGTTGGCTCGGGGTATGACGTTACGCTGAAAGACGGTTATAAGTTGCATGTTTCCGATCATGAAGTGCATGGCACTGCCTCAGCGTCGAGATTTGTCGGTGGTGATGCCAATACAGTGGAAAACGCGAATTTCGCATTGGCTGTCTTCGTCAAGCGCAAACAATTGTCCAGTTCCGACAGCCGTATCAGCAGCAGCTTTAACGAGGCCTTGACCACGTCCTTACAGGGTGAGACTGCATCGAACCTGCTCAAGGGCATGGGCATGGGCCGTTTTATGCAGCAGATCCCTTCGGAGCAACTCGTCGGCAGGAACTCCGTCGGCGTCATGGAGGCGCATAACTTCGGTGCCGCGTTGATTCGGGATGGGGTGGCGCATCGGTTTGACCGTCAATATCGCCCCGACCGTCCCTACGTCTACGTGCTGGACAAGGAGGGGCAAACGGCTAAGCCGGTCAAGCGAGATGTGCCGGTTGCTCCGGTCGATGTTCCCCACGTCGATACGCCGTCCACCCGGCGTGGCCGCAATCCCGTTGACATTCTCAGCGGATTTAACGCGGCCGAGCGAGGATTCGGTGAGGTTGTTGATGGCAGCAGCCATGCCTGCGTCATAAAAATGATGATGATGAGGTTTGGTCCAGACGCCACGGATATGTTCGAGAAAGTCACCCCGGCGGGAGACGGTTATGACATCACGATGAAGGACGGTTTCGAACTGCATTTTTCCCGGCAAGAGTTGCAGCAAGCGACCACGGCCTCGCGTTTCGCTGGGAACAACCCCGACGCGGTGAAGCAGGCCAACTTCATGCTGGCGGCGTACACGAAGCGCAAGCAGATGACCCGCGGTGACCAGGACCCTGGGGCATCGTTTCAAAAGGTTTTATCGAACACGCTCAAAGGCGATACGGAATACCGCGTGTTGAAGGGCTTGGGCATGACTGGCTTCTTGCGCATCGTGCCACCCGCCAAGATGCAGGAGCAGGGCGCGGTGGGGGTGGTCAGTACTTTTGGCTATTCGAGTGCCTTGGTACTGGATGGCCTGCAGCACAGCAATGGTGACAAGCCATCGATCGTCAAATCTTATGGCTACATGCTCGCCGAGGAGGTACCGGACGGAGTGCCCGTTGGTTCAAGCTCGCGGCCCCCGCCTATTTCCAATGTACCGGTCGGGGTCAAGCCTGGGGATATCTGGCGTGGATTCTATCAAGGTGTCGAGGGGAACTGTGTCACGGTATCGGCGATCAAGGCGGCGATGATGAAGTATGGGCAAAGTCCCCGGGGCATCTATAAAAACATCACCGAGACCCGCGACGGTTACACCGTGACGATGCGCGATTCCAGCAAGGTCAGCTTGACCCATGCAGAACTGAAAACAGCCCGGGAACACTCGAATTTCAAAGGCACCGACGCCGGCCTGCTCAAGGATGCGAATTTCCTGTACGCCGTCAGCGCCAAGCGGGCGCAAATGGAGAACCACGAGTTTCGTGCCGGCGAGAGCTTTGAAGCGGCGATGAGTACGCTCAATGATGGCGAGACCCCCGGTGATGCACTGCGGCGTCTGGGTTTGTTCGCCTTTACCCGAAGCAGCAGCGTCCAGGCGCTGGCAGATGGTGCAACCGGCACGTTGGCGAACTTCATGCATTCTGTTGTCGTCGTTGATGGGGCTTTTGATGATTACGGGTATAAACACCCACTGAAATCATCAAGCTGGATGGATGAAGAGGGCACCGCGCTAACGCTGGTTTAGGTTCAAAGGTGCAAAGTTTGAGAAACACAGGCCACGAGATCTCGTGGTCTTTTTTCTGCGCGCAGAAAAGACAAGTCCGATGGTGGCCGGCTGCATATGCCTTGCAATCTGTGTCCGCATACGTAGTTGGCCTCGGCTACTCTCATCGACTCTGGAACCTCCTGCTCATGGATGAAATTCAACAGCATTGGCTGTATGCCCTGTCTGCTCCCATGGTGTCCATCAACCCTGGCGCCGGTTATCTCGAGCCGGCTTTCTATGCGGGTCCTTCCCCTATTGATCTCGACGGCAGCTGGGGAATCAATGATCGCGACCAGTTGTTCGGCATGTTGTCCCTGGCGGACAACGGCCATGCACGTCACCTCAACGAGGCCTACCATCAATGGGTGACGGTAGGGGAGACGGCCAAACAATGCGGTAACCATCCGTTGCACCGCAGGCATACGCGTCGCGCCGCCCAGCAGCGCCGGGGAGTGCTTTGCATCCTGCATGGTCGGTGCGTCCGAAAATGGAAAGCACTTGAACCTACAGGCTCAAAAAGCAGCTGCCCATCAGGAAAATCCGGTGCAACTTATTCCGATGAAGTGGCCTGAGGCATTCGCTTCAGTACCTGCCTGAACCCTTCCACCGGCAAGGGCCGACTGTGCAGATACCCCTGATACAAATGACACCCAAGCCCCTGCAAAAACGCCAGTTGCTCAGGGGTTTCCACACCTTCGGCAATGACGTCCAGGTTCAAGCTGCGCGCCATGGCCACAATGGCACGGATGATCTCCGCATCGTTGGGGTCATGGGTGGCGTCGCGCACAAACGACTGGTCGATCTTCAGCGCATCCACCGGCAGGCGCTTGAGGTAGGTCAGCGACGAATAGCCGGTGCCGAAATCATCCATCGCAAAACTCACGCCGAGCTTTTTCAGGCGGCGCATTTTGCTGATGGTGTCGTCCAGATTCTGGATCACGATGCCTTCGGTGATTTCCAGCTTCAGCAGGGTATAAGGCAGGTGGTGGTTGCGCAGGCTGCGTTCTACCCGTTCGACAAAATCATTCTGGCGAAACTGCCGCGGGCTGATGTTGACGCACAGGCTGAAGTTCAGCGGATCTACCAGCCCCTCGGCAATCAACTGCGCGAAGGTGCTGCAGGCTTCGTCGAGGATCCAGGTGCCCACTTCAAGGATCAGGCCGCTGTCTTCCAGGACCTTGATGAATTCCGTCGGGGACTGTGCGCCCAACTGCGGATGTTGCCAGCGCACCAGGGCCTCGGCGCCGACGATGGTGTTGCCGCGCGCATCCACCTGGGGTTGGTAATGCACGCTGAACTCGCCGCGGGACAGGGCCAGGCGCAGGTCGGTTTCCATGCGCAGCCGCTCGCTGGCGGTTTTCTGCATGCTGTTGTGGAACATCTGGATGGTGTTGCGCCCTGAATCCTTGGCCCGGTACAGGGCGATGTCGGCGCGCTTGAGCAAATCGGCCGGGGTTGAGCCGTGATCGGGGATCAGCGCCACGCCAATGCTCGGGGTGACTTGCAGGCGGTGGCCATCCAGGAACATCGGTTCGGATAACAGTTCGCGCAGGGTATCGGCCAGCTCCTGGACCTGAGTGCTGACTTGCGGGCGCGTGCCTTCCAGGCCGCTGAGCAGCACCACAAACTCATCGCCGCCCAGGCGTGCCACGGTGTCTTCCATGCGCACACTGGCTTCAAGGCGTGCAGTGACGATCTTCAGCACCGTGTCGCCGACCGGGTGGCCGAGGGAATCGTTGATGTGCTTGAAATGGTCCAGGTCAAGAAACAGCAGGGCGCCCCGCAGGTTGTGGCGCTTGAGCAGGGCGATCTGCTGGCTCAGGCGGTCCATCAGCAGGGCGCGGTTGGGCAGGTTGGTCAGGGGGTCGTGATAGGCCAGGTGGCGAATCTGCGCCTGGGCGTTTTTCAGCAGGCTGACGTCCCGGGCGGTCAGCAACAGGCAGGGGGTTTCATTGAGGGTGATGGGCTCCACCGACACTTCAACCGCCAGCACTTCGCCGCGCTTGTTGTGCCAGAGCATTTCCAGGTGATGAATGCGGCCCTTGATCTGCAACTCGGCCAATAACGCCGCGCGCTGGTTTTCATCGGCCCAGATGCCGATCTGGTACAGCGTCAGGCCGATCGCTTCTTCGGCGCGGTAGCCGGTGAGGCGGCAGAAACCGTCATTGACCTCCACGTAGCGCCCGGTATCGCGCTCGGTGATCGACACCGCATCGGGGCTGGAATGAAAGGCCTTGGCGAACTTCTCTTCGCTGGCCTTGAGCGCCGCTTCCGAGCGCTGTTGTTGGGTGATGTCCCGCAGGGTGGTGACGATGCAGGGTTGGTCGCTGACCTGGATCAGGCGGCTGGATATCACACAGTTCAGGGTCTGGCCGTTCTTGTGATGAACGGTGATTGCCACGTTGCTCAGGGATTGTTCGCGGATCACCTGCTCGATGCGCTGCAGGCGTTGGCTGGACTCCTCCCACAAGCCGATCTGCTCGGCGTTGTTGTTGAGCACCTCGGCGGCGGTCCAGCCGAAGGTCTGGGTGAAGGCCGGGTTGATCTCGATAAACTGGCCGGTCTCCAGGCGCGTCACGCAGATCGGGTCGGGGCTGGCGAGGAACAGGCTGGCGAATTTTTCTTCGGATGCGATCAGGCGCTGCTCACGTTCAACCTGGTCGGTGATGTCGAGCAGGGTCCCGGCCATTCGCAACGGTACGCCCGTGTCATCGCGATACAGGCGGGCGCGGCTTTCCAGGTAGCGCGAACTGCCGTCTTCCAGTTGCACGCGGTAGGTCAGTTGGTAGTTGCCCGCCGGGCCTTCGCGCAGGGTGCGGTAGGCGTTGCGCATGCTCTCGCGCTCTTCCTGGGGCATGCCTTCAAAGAAGGCCTCGAAGGATTCGTGGAACGGTTGGGGTTCCAGTCCGTGCAGTTGGGCGGCGCGGGCCGAGCCATAGAGCATGCCGCTGGGGATGTGCCAGTCCCAGGTGCCCAGTTGCGCCGAGTCCAGGGCCAGGTCCAGGCGTTCCTGGCTGTCCTTGAGGGCCTGCTCGGCATTCTTGCGCTCGGTGGTGTCGAGGAAGGTGCTGATCAGGTAGTCCTCGCCGTCCAGCTCGACTTTCTGGGCGCTGAGGGTGCCATCGTGGACCTGCCCGTTGCTGGCGCGAAACTGCACTTCCATGGTGATGGGGGCGCCTTTGCGCTGGGTGGCCTTGACCAGATGCGCGCGTTGTTCCGGGTGTACCCAGAGGCCCAGCTCCAATGTGCTGCGGCCAATGGCATCGGCCAACGGCCAGCCGAACAGGCTTTCGAAATACTGGTTGGCTTCGCTGATCAGGCCGTCCGCCTGGCGGGTCAGCAGGACCATCAGCGGGCACAAATGGAACAGGGTGGCGAAGCGCTTTTCCGAATGGCTGAGGGCGTGTTCGCGCTCGCGCTGGTGGGTGATTTCGCGGATCACCCCGATCATTCGCCGACGCCCGGCCTTGTCCGGTAGCAGGCTGCCGTTGATTTCCAGCCAGTGCAGGCTGCCATCGGGCCATTGGATACGGTGGTGCATGGCCTGGACAGCGGGTTCGCCGGCCAGCACCGCATGAAAGGCCCGGACCACCTTGGCGCGGTCCTCGGGGGCCAGCAGGTCCAGGTACTCCAGGTCTTCAGGCAGCGGCTGGCGCGGGTCGAAGCCGAACAGGGCCTGAGTGCCTCGGGACCAGCTGATCCGGCCGGTATCGATTTCCCAGCTCCAGGCGCCCAGCCGGGCAGCGTTGAGCGCCGCCAGCAGTTGCGGCGCGCTGTCCCAGCTTTGCTCCGCCTCCTGTGGGTCCAGGGCGTAGATGCGGGGCAGGGGTGGCACGGTATCGACGGGGTTGCGCATTATCAAAGGGCCTTGGCTCGATGGGCGTTCGGCGCGGGTTCCACGGTCTACGGGCCACGGCGATTCAAGCCTGATTCCCTGGCAGATCGACCTGTGCATCCAATAGGCTCATGAAAGCCCGCGCAGCGTTCGACAGCGTCCTTTCGGTGTGCACGATATAGCCTAGCTGGCGACTGAGCTGTATGCCCGGCAAAGCGATGCGTGCCACCTGGTCATCGAGCATGGTGCGCGGCAACACGCTCCAGGCAAGGCCAATGGAGACCATCATCTTGATGGTTTCCAGGTAGTTGGTGCTCATGGCGATGTTTGGCGTCAGGCCCTGGGCCTCGAACAGCCGCTGCACGATATGGTGGGTAAAGGTGTTGCCGCCGGGAAACACCGCCGGGTGCCGGGCGATGTCCGCCAGGCTGACGCTGCCGTTGCTGATCAGGCTGTGTTCCGGCGCCACCACGAAATCCAGTGGGTCGTCCCACACCGGGGTGGCCCGCACCAGCGTGTGGGGTTCCGGCGCCAGGGTGATCACGGCCACTTCGGCGCGGCCATGGAGGATTTCTTCGTAGGCCACTTCCGAATCGAGAAACTGAATGTCCAGCGCGACATTCGGGTATTCCCGGGTGAACGTGCGCAGGACCGGTGGCAAGCGGTGCAGGCCGATGTGATGGCTGGTGGCCAGCGTCAGGCGCCCGCTGACTTCGCCGGTGAGGTTGGTCAGGGCGCGGCGGGTGTCGTCCAGTACATTGAGAATCTGATACGCCCGGGGCAGCAGCGCCCGTCCGGCTTCGGTGAGGCCGACTTCACGCCCCAGCCGGTCGAACAGGCGCACCTTTAATTGTTGCTCCAGGCCGGCGATGCGCTTGCTGATGGCCGGTTGGGTCAGGTGCAGGCGTTCACCGGCACCGGAGAAGCTGCCGGTCTCGGCGATGGCGATAAAGGCATTGAGGTTGGCCAGGTCCATTGTGCTATTCCAGTTGGTAATCCAAAGCATAAAAAATATGAATTTGAGTTATTTAATGTAGCGCCATACCATCAGCCTCACAAGCCAAAGGGTTATTGAATCGTTCAAGGCCCGGGGCATAGAAACACCTGATGAGGACCGCGTGATGGCCGGCAAAACGCTTTACGACAAGCTTTGGGATTCCCATGAAGTGAAACGGCGCGATGATGGGTCGTCGCTGATCTACATCGACCGTCACATCATCCATGAAGTGACCTCGCCCCAAGCGTTCGAAGGCCTGCGACTGGCCGGGCGCAAGCCTTGGCGCGTCGACTCGATCATCGCCACCCCGGACCACAACGTGCCGACCACCCCGGAGCGTAAAGGCGGGATCGACGCCATCGTCGACACCGTGTCGCGCCTCCAGGTGCAGACCCTCGATGATTACTGCGACGAATATGGCATCACCGAATTCAAGATGAATGACGTGCGCCAGGGCATCGTTCACGTGATCGGCCCGGAGCAGGGCGCCACCTTGCCCGGCATGACCGTGGTCTGCGGTGACTCCCACACCTCTACCCACGGGGCGTTTGGCGCTTTGGCGCATGGCATCGGCACTTCCGAGGTGGAGCACGTATTCGCCACCCAGTGCCTCGTTGCCAAGAAAATGAAGAACATGTTGGTGTCGGTGGAAGGTGAGTTGCCTTTCGGCGTCACTGCCAAGGACATCGTCCTCGCGGTGATCGGCAAGATCGGCACCGCCGGCGGTAACGGCCACGCCATCGAATTCGCCGGCAGCGCGATTCGCGACCTGTCCATCGAAGGCCGCATGACCATCTGCAACATGTCCATCGAAGCCGGTGCCCGTGTGGGCATGGTAGCGGCGGACGAAAAGACCATTGCCTACGTCAAGGGTCGCCCATTCGCACCGAGCGGTGCCGATTGGGACGCCGCAGTCGAAGCCTGGAAAGACCTGGTGTCCGACGCCGATGCCGTATTCGACACCGTGGTCACCCTCGACGCCGCCCAGATCAAGCCGCAAGTCAGCTGGGGCACCTCGCCGGAAATGGTGTTGGCCGTTGACCAGAACGTGCCGGACCCGGCCAAGGAAACCGACCTGGTCAAGCGTGGTTCCATCGAGCGCGCCTTGAAGTACATGGGCTTGAAAGCCAATCAGGCGATTACCGACATCCAGCTGGATCGCGTATTCATCGGCTCCTGCACCAACTCGCGGATCGAGGATTTGCGCGCTGCGGCGGTGATCGCCAAGGGCCGCAAAGTCGCCTCGACCATCAAGCAGGCGATCGTGGTGCCAGGTTCGGGCCTGGTCAAGGCCCAGGCTGAAGCCGAAGGCCTCGACAAGATTTTCCTCGAAGCCGGTTTTGAATGGCGTGAGCCGGGTTGCTCGATGTGCCTGGCGATGAACCCGGACCGTTTGGAGTCGGGCGAGCATTGCGCGTCCACCTCCAACCGTAACTTCGAAGGGCGTCAGGGCGCCGGTGGCCGTACCCACCTCGTCAGCCCGGCCATGGCTGCTGCGGCTGCCGTCAACGGTCGTTTCATCGACGTTCGCGAATTGATCTGAGGAATACCCGATGAAAGCTTTTACTCAACACACCGGTTTAGTCGCGCCGTTGGACCGTGCCAACGTGGACACCGACCAGATCATTCCCAAGCAGTTCTTGAAATCGATCAAGCGCACCGGTTTTGGCCCGAACCTGTTCGACGAGTGGCGCTACCTGGACGTGGGCTACGCCTACCAGGACAACTCCAAGCGCCCGCTGAACAAGGACTTTGTGCTCAACGCCGAGCGTTACCAGGGCGCCAGTGTATTGCTGGCCCGGGAAAACTTCGGTTGCGGCTCCAGCCGTGAGCACGCGCCGTGGGCCCTGGAAGAATATGGCTTTCGCAGCATCATCGCGCCGAGCTACGCCGACATCTTCTTCAACAACAGCTTCAAGAACGGCTTGCTGCCGATCATCTTGAGCGATGCCGAAGTGGATGAGTTGTTCCAGCAGGTGGAAGCCGATGTGGGCTACCAGTTGACCATCGACCTGGCGGCGCAGACCGTGACCCGTCCGGACGGCAAGGTGTATCACTTTGAAGTGGACGCCTTCCGCAAGCACTGCCTGATCAATGGCCTGGACGACATCGGCCTGACCTTGCAGGACGGCGATGCGATTGCCGCGTTTGAAACCAAACACCGGGCCAGCCAGCCTTGGTTGTTTCGCGACGCTTGATTCCATGTAGACCGGACTGGCCCCTTCGCGAGCAAGCCCGCTCCCACATTTGATTGCATTTCAACTGAAGGAACTCGGTCGAATGTGGGAGCGGGCTTGCTCGCGAAAGGGCCAGCAACAGCAACACAAAAACCAGGGACATCATCATGACCAGCACTGCCCACACCCAAGTCGTGCAAAAACAATTCGGCGAACAGGCCTCGGCCTACCTGAGCAGCGCAGTACATGCTCAAGGCACCGAATTCGCGTTGCTCCAGGCCGAACTGGCCGGGCAGGGCGCTGCACGACTGCTGGACCTGGGTTGCGGCGCCGGTCACGTGAGTTTCAACGTTGCACCGTTGGTTAAAGAAGTGGTGGCGTACGACCTGTCCCGGCAGATGCTTGACGTGGTCGCCGCCGCTGCCGTGGACCGTGGCCTGGACAACATCCGCACCGTGCACGGCGCCGCCGAGCGCCTGCCGTTTGCCGATGGCGAATTCGACTTCGTGTTCAGCCGCTACTCGGCGCACCATTGGAGCGACCTGGGCCTGGCCCTGCGTGAAGTGCGCCGGGTGCTCAAGCCGGGTGGCGTGGCCGCTTTCGTGGACGTCTTGTCACCGGGCAGCCCGCTGTTGGACACTTACCTGCAAACCGTCGAAGTGCTGCGCGACACCAGCCATGTGCGTGACTATTCCGCCGGCGAGTGGATGCGCCAGCTCAGCGAAGCCGGTTTGCATGTGCGCAACAGCAGCCGCCAGCGCCTGCGCCTGGAATACACCTCGTGGGTCGAGCGCATGCGCACCCCAGAGGTATTGCGTGCCGCGATCCTGGAGCTGCAAAAGGCAATGGGCCAGGAAGTGCGCGATTACTTCGAGATTCAAGCCGACGGCACCTTCAGCACCGACGTGCTGGTGGTGTGGGCCGAACGCTGATTAATTTTTCCCGACCTGCCCACGGGCGGGTCGCTTGATGAAATGAGGAACCCATGAGCAAGCAGATTCTGATTCTCCCTGGCGACGGCATTGGTCCGGAAATCATGGCCGAAGCGGTCAAGGTGCTGGAAGTGGCTAACGCCAAGTACAGCCTGGGCTTCGAACTGAGCCACGACGTGATCGGCGGCGCGGCCATCGACAAGCACGGCGTGCCTCTGGCCGACGAAACCCTGGAGCGTGCCCGCGCAGCCGACGCCGTGCTGCTGGGCGCCGTGGGTGGCCCGAAATGGGACAAGATCGAACGTGACATCCGCCCTGAGCGCGGCCTGCTGAAGATCCGTGCGCAACTGGGCCTGTTCGGCAACCTGCGCCCGGCGATCCTTTACCCGCAACTGGCGGACGCTTCCAGCCTCAAGCCGGAAATCGTCGCGGGCCTGGACATCCTGATCGTCCGCGAACTGACCGGCGGTATCTACTTCGGCTCGCCACGGGGCGTGCGTGAGTTGGAAAATGGCGAGCGTCAGGCCTACGACACCCTGCCGTACAGCGAGAGTGAAATCCGCCGTATTGCCCGTGTCGGTTTCGACATGGCCCGTGTGCGTGGCAAGAAAGTCTGCTCGGTGGACAAGGCCAACGTATTGGCGTCCAGCCAGCTGTGGCGTGAAATCGTCGAGGAGGTCGCCAAGGACTACCCGGACGTCGAGCTGAGCCACATGTACGTCGACAACGCCGCCATGCAGCTGGTGCGTGCACCGAAGCAGTTCGACGTGATCGTCACCGACAACCTGTTCGGCGACATCCTGTCCGACCAGGCCTCGATGCTTACCGGTTCCATCGGCATGCTGCCGTCGGCCTCCCTGGATGCCAACAACAAGGGCATGTACGAGCCGTGCCACGGTTCGGCGCCGGACATCGCCGGGCAGGGCATTGCCAACCCGTTGGCGACCATTTTGTCGGTGTCGATGATGCTGCGTTACAGCTTCAACCTGACCGACGCCGCGGATGCCATCGAGCAGGCCGTGAGCCTGGTGCTCGACCAGGGCCTGCGCACTGGCGACATCTGGTCCCAGGGTTGCACCAAGGTCGGTACGCAAGAAATGGGCGACGCAGTAGTCGCCGCGCTGCGGAATCTGTAATCTCTCGGGCCCGCTTGCAGATGTTGCTGCAAGGCGGCCCACTTTTGAACAAGGTGTAGTTGCGATGAAACGTGTAGGTCTGATCGGTTGGCGCGGTATGGTCGGTTCCGTGCTCATGCAGCGGATGCTGGAAGAGCAGGATTTCGATCTTATTGAGCCGGTGTTTTTCACCACCTCCAATGTAGGTGGTCAAGGGCCGTCCGTGGGCAAGGACATTGCTCCGCTCAAGGACGCCTACAACATTGAAGAACTGAAGACCCTCGACGTCATTCTGACCTGCCAGGGTGGCGACTACACCAGCGAAGTCTTCCCCAAGCTGCGCGAAGCCGGCTGGCAGGGCTACTGGATCGATGCCGCTTCCAGCCTGCGCATGCAGGATGACGCGGTGATCGTGCTGGACCCGGTCAACCGCAAGGTGATCGACCAGCAACTGGACGCGGGCACCAGGAACTACATCGGCGGCAACTGCACCGTCAGCCTGATGCTGATGGGCCTGGGCGGCTTGTTCGAAGCCGGCCTGGTGGAGTGGATGAGCGCCATGACCTATCAGGCGGCCTCCGGTGCCGGCGCGCAGAACATGCGTGAACTGATCAAGCAGATGGGCGCGACCCACGCCGCTGTCGCCGATCAACTGGCTGACCCGGCCAGCGCGATCCTCGACATCGACCGCCGTGTGGCCGAGGCCATGCGCAGCGAGGCCTACCCGACCGAGAACTTCGGTGTGCCATTGGCCGGCAGCCTGATCCCGTGGATCGACAAGGAACTGCCTAACGGCCAGAGCCGTGAAGAGTGGAAGGCCCAGGCCGAGACCAACAAGATCCTCGGTCGCTTCAAGAGCCCGATCCCGGTGGACGGTATCTGCGTGCGCATCGGCGCCATGCGTTGCCACAGCCAGGCGTTGACCATCAAGCTGAACAAAGACGTGCCGATCGCCGATATCGAAGGGCTGATCAGCCAGCACAACCCTTGGGTCAAGCTGGTGCCGAACAACCGTGATATCAGCATCCAGGAACTGAGCCCGAACAAGGTGACCGGTACCCTGAATGTGCCGGTTGGCCGTCTGCGCAAGCTGAACATGGGTACGCAGTACCTGGGCGCGTTCACCGTCGGCGACCAACTGCTGTGGGGCGCGGCTGAGCCGTTGCGTCGCATGCTGCGGATCTTGCTGGAGCGGTAATCGCTGCTGGTAATAAGAAACCCGCGTTCTGGTGACAGGCGCGGGTTTTTTATTGCGCGCTCGGGCCTCTTCGCGAGCAAGCCCGCTCCCACATTCGAGCGAGTTTCTTCAGTTGAAATGCGATCAAATGTGGGAGCGGGCTTGCTCGCGAAGAGGCC
>NZ_JACARS010000111.1:0-60820 GCF_013386485.1 Pseudomonas sp. P7758
TCAACAGATGTATCGACTGATCCACTGTCTTCGCGAGCAAGCCCGCTCCCACATTTTGATCGGTGTATCTTCAGGGGGTCAGTAAACATCCCGGCGGTAGCGGCCTTGCTCGATCAAGCGTTCGACGGCTTCGCTGCCCAGCACATCGTGCAGCACCTGATCCACACCCGCCGCCATCCCCTGCAAACTGCCGCAGACGTAAATCGCGGCGCCATCGGCCACCCATTTACGCAGCACATCCGCCGACTCACGCAGGCGGTCCTGAACGTAGATTTTCTGTGCCTGATCCCGGGAAAAGGCCAGGTCCAGTAGCGCCAGGTCACCGCTGGCCAGCCAGCCTTGCAACTCATCCTGGCAGTGGTAGTCGTGGGCGATATTGCGTTCGCCAAACAGCAGCCAGTTGCGCTGCTGGCCGTCGGCAACCCGCGCCTTGAGCAGGCTGCGCAACCCGGCAAGGCCGGTGCCGTTGCCCAGCAGGATCATCGGGAGCGGCTCGGTCGGCAGATGGAAACCACTGTTGCGCCGCACTCGCAGGCTGATGGTCGAACCCAGCGGTGCATGTTCGGTCAACCAGCCGGAACCCACGCCCACGCTGCCATCGGGGTGACGCTCCTGGCGCACGATCAGCTCCAGCACACCGTCGCTGGCAATCGAGGCGATGGAGTATTCGCGCATGCCCAGCGGCACCAGTGCATTGACCAGCGCCTGGGCATGCAGGCCCACCAGGTGTGCGCGATTGTCCGGCAGTTGGCGGCCGGCCAGGGCCTGGTCGAGGGTGTGTGCAAGGCCGTCGACTACCACACCTTCGCTGCCGGCCAGTCCCAGGCCTTCCAGGAAGTGTTCGATGGCCCATGGGCAATTGCGTGGCAGCACTTCCACCAGGTCGCCGGCCAGCCAGTCCCGGGGGGCTGGCGGGGTGAGCCCGAGCAAATAGACGCCGGAGCCACTGCTGTGCGGGTTGAGCAGGGTGCGTTGCTTCAGGGTCCAGTTTTCATAGGTCGCGCTGGCCCATGCCGCAGCGGGTGCATGGCCGGTCAGTTGGCCCAGTTGTTGTTGCCAGTGCAGCAACGCATCGGTGTCGCCGCTGTCGACTTCCACCGGGGCGAACAGCGGGTTGCCGCCCTGGTTGGTCAGCCAGAAATGCAGGCGCCGGGCGAAGCCGCAGAAGTGTTGGTACTGGCGATCACCCAGGGCCAACACCGAGTAGTTCAGGCCCTTGAGGGACAGGTCCTGGCCGAGCACGCTGCGCTCGAAACCGCGGGCGCTGTCCGGTGCCTCGCCGTCGCCGAAGGTGCTGACCACGAACAGCGCATGGCTCGATTGGCGCAAATCCTCTTCGCTGACGCTGCCCAGCGACTGCACGTTCACTGGCACGCCGGCGGCCTGCAACTGCCCGGCGGTCTGCCAGGCCAGTTGCTCGGCAAAGCCGCTCTGGCTGGCAAAGCCGATCAGCCAGGCCGGCGCGTCGCTGTGGTTGCCGGTCAGGCCTTTGCGGGCATCGCGCACCTGGCGTTTCTTGCGGCGGCGGTCCAGGTACAGCAGCCAGCCGGTGATGAAGAACAGCGGCATCAGCAGCGCGCTGAACGTCAGGATGATCCGGCCGGGCAGGCCGAAGTAGCTGCCGGTGTGCAGCGCATAGATACTGGTCAGTATCTGCGCCTTGAAGCTTTTGCCGGCGTAGGTGTCATGGGATTTGACTTCGCCGGTGGCCGGGTCGAGGTTGATCTGGTTCAGCGCGCGATCGTGGGGCGAGGTCTTCAGCAGGTAGTAGACGGTGGCGGGTTGGCCGGCGACCGCGGGCATGCGGATGTTGTAGCCGCTCAAGCCGGGGCCGGCGTTGCTGTAGATGCTGCTCCAGATCGCGGCGTAATTGGCCACCGGCGCAGGCCCTTCGGGGGCCGGGCCGCGCTTGCGTACGCGTTCGTTCTGCGGCGCGTCGGACAGCAGTCTGGTCATGCCGTTGCTGTACCACTCGTAGGACCAGAACAGTCCGGTGAGTGCCGCCAGAAGATAGAACAGCAGGCACCAGGTGCCGAACACCGAGTGCAGGTCCCAGTTGAAACTGCGGCCTTTCTTGCGCCAGTCCACCGCCAGCCATGCACGCCAGCTTGCCACCTGGCGCGGCCAGCGCAGGTACAGGCCCGAAAGGCAGAAGAACACCAGGATCAGCGTGCAGGCGCCGGTGATTTGCCGGCCGGTGTCGCCGATGGCGAGGAAACGGTGCAGTTGCAGCACGAAGCCGAAGAAGTCCTGGCCGACGGCATCGCCCAGGTAATCGCCGGTGTACGGGTCGAAGTAGCGCATCTGCCCGCGGCGTTCACCGGGCGGTGGGGTGAACCAGACCTTGGCTGCGTTGGTGCTGTCGGGCTGCACCGTGAGCATCGACACGACTTTGCCTTCACGGGCTTCCAGCAGGTGCACCAGTTCAGCGGGCGGCAGTACCCCGGCCGGACGCTTTTCCACCGTCAACACCGTCGGGTTCAGCAACTCGATGATTTCATCCTGGAACGACACCGTCGCGCCGGTGATCCCCATCAAGGCCAACACCAGCCCGGCGGTAATGCCGAAGAACCAATGCAACTGGAACAGGGTTTTCTTCAACACGTCGTACGGCCTCGTCATCAGGTTAGGTGTTTCACGGCGCGCATTATGCCGCGAGTTGTCGAGAAACATTCTTTTTTACACGCAAAAACCCCACGCATCCGATGCGTGGGGTTTCGTGCAGTCATTTGTATCGGTTTAGAAATGGAAACTGGTGGTCAGCAGGGCCGTACGACCGGCTGCCTGGTTGGCAAAATGCGAGGCATAGGCCTTGTCGTAGTAGGTCTTGTCGGTGAGGTTCTGCACGTTCAACTGCAGGTCGACGTTCTTGGTCAGCTTGTAGCTGGCCATGGCGTCGTAGCGGGTGTAGGACGGCACGTAGACGGTGTTGCCCGCATCGCCGTAGACCTCGTCGACATAGAACGCGCCGCCGCCGATGGTGAGCTTCGGTGTCACGTCATACGTCGTCCACAGGCTGAAGGTGTTCTTCGGCGTGTTGGGCATCTGGTTGCCTTTGTTCGAGCCGGCACTGACGACACCGTTACGACCGTTCAGGCCCGGGTCCACCAGTTCGCTTTTCAGGTAGCTGTAGCCGGCGAACACTTGCCATTGATCGGTCAGCTTGCCGCTGGCGGAAAGCTCCAGGCCGTCGACGCGGGATTCGCCACCGTTTTCATAGGTCAGCGCGTCCACCAGGATCCGCGTGTTTTTCTTCTCGGTGCGGAACACCGCGGCGGTCAGGGACAGGCGGTCGTGGAACATGTCCCACTTGGTGCCCAGCTCGTAGTTGACGGTCTCTTCCGGTTTCAGGTCGCTGGTGGCGGCGCCGGCAGACAGCGGGTTGCCGTCGGCGCCTTCACCTACCAGGCCGCCGGCCGGTGAGGCTGAGGTGGCGTAGGAGGCATAGATGCTGCCGTTTTCAACCGGCTTCCAGACCAGGCCCGCCTGCCAGTTGAAGAACTGGCTGTCGTTCTTGATCTTGCTGCGGGCCTTGACGGTGGCGGTCGGCACCGCATTGGTGTTGGCCACGGTGTCGAAGGTGTCGTAGCGCAGGCCGACGTTCAGCAGCCATTTCGGGTCCAGCTCGATGGTGTCGAACACATAGGCGGCACGGCTGGTGGCCTTGGTGTTGGTGCCGTTGTAGTTGCGCGCAATGCTGCCGGTCCAGGCATCGTCCGGGTTCGGGTTGCCCAGCGAGGTGCACTGGCCGCCTTTGCCGGGCGCCGGGCAACCGGGGTTGCTGTTCGGGCTGACGGTGTAGCCGCTGTAGCGGGTTTCTTCGCCGGTGAATTCCAGCCCGGTGGAGTAGGTGTTCTTGAAGCCCAGCGCCTGGAAGCTGCCAAACAGATCGGTCTGGTTGGTGGTGGTCTCGGTGGTGGACACGCGGGTGTTCGCTCGGCGCCACACGGTGCCGAACTGGTTGACGTTGTGCTGGCTGTCGTCGGGTTGGGTGACGATATAGTCCTGGCCGGTGTTGCCGTGGCGCAGGGTGTTTTTCAGCGTCATGTTGTCGTTCAGGTCGTGCTCGATGGAGAACGTGCTGATGTCGGCGCGGGTCTTGCGGAAGTCGCGATCCTTGAGGCCGTAGAAGTTGTTGCTGTCGCCGCCGTCGGTTGGCTTGTCATGCACGTGGGCGGCTCTTGCGCCGCTGTTGCTGTAGCCATACGGAATGCCCGAATCCGGCAGGTCGTTGCTTTCCATGTGGTAGTAGCTGAAGTTGACGCGGGTCGGAGTGCCCAGGCCGAAGGTCAGCGACGGCGCCACGCCCCAGCGGTCGTAGTTGACGGCATCACGCCCGGCGACGTTCTGTTCGTGGCTCATCAGGTTCAGGCGGAAGGCCGCGCTGTCGAGGAACTGACGGTTGACGTCGAGCACATAGCGGCGGGTCTGGTCGGAGCCGTAGGTGAAGCCACCGTTGGTGAAGTCCCGCGCCTGTGGCGTCTTGCTCACCAGGTTGAGACTGCCGCCGGCCGAGCCGCGGCCGCCGAATGACGAGTTGGGGCCTTTGCTGACTTCGATGGATTCGATGTCGAAGATCTCGCGGCTCTGGCCGCCCGTGTCGCGCACGCCGTCGAGGTAGGTATCGCCCTGGGCGTCGAAGCCGCGAATGAACGGACGGTCGCCCTGCGGGTTGCCGCCTTCACCGGCGCCGAAGGTAATCCCCGGCACGGTGCGCAAGGCGTCCTGCAACGAGGTGGCGGCGGTGTCCTTGAGCACTTGCTGCGGCACCACGGTGACCGAGCGCGGAGTATCTACCAGCGGCGCGGTGTACTTCTGCGAGGACGCTTTTTCGGCCTGGTAGGACGTGCTGTCCTGTTCCTGGCCGGTGATGCTGGTGGCTCCCAGGGAAATGCTGTTGCGCTCGCCTTTCTGCTCGGTGTCTTCAGCAGCTTGCGCCATTTGGGCGGCAGCGCTGGCGCTGATGGCAACGCCGATGGCCGAGGCCAGCAAACGTGGTGAACTGGCAGGTGTTTTTATCGAAGTGCGCGGCATGAGTGTGTCCTTTCCCCAAGGAGGTGAGGCCGCGGAATATAGGGAGAACAAGACTTCATATCAATTGCGATACATTACTATTCGCACTGAATTTACGTTCTTTACACTTTTTGCTTACGGTTTTGACGATCTCGTTCGTCCTTTGGGCGGGAGTAGGGTTGTACACAGTCAATAAGAATCACTACCATTGGCGTCTCACTGTTTTCAGGTAATGCCTCCATGTTGCTGCACATTCCCGGCCTGTTCTCTCGCGAGGAAGTGCTGCGCATCCGCGAAGCCCTGGCGCACACCGAGTGGGCCGACGGCAAAATCACTGCCGGGCACCAATCGGCCAAGGCCAAACACAACCTGCAACTGCCGGAAGGCCACCCGCTGGCAAAGGAAATCGGCGCGGCGATCCTCGATCGACTGTGGAAAAATCCGCTGTTCATGTCAGCGGCGTTACCGCACAAGGTCTTCCCGCCATTGGTCAACTGTTACACCGCCGGCGGCAGTTTCGACTTCCATATCGACAACGCCGTGCGCCAGTCCAAGGGCAGCCACGAGCGGGTGCGCACTGACCTTTCCTCCACCGTATTTTTCAGCGACCCCGACGACTACGACGGCGGCGAGCTGGAAATCCAGGACACCTTCGGCCTGCAGCGGGTCAAGTTGCCGGCGGGCGACATGGTGCTGTACCCCGGCTCCAGCCTGCACAAGGTCAACGCCGTTACCCGTGGCGCGCGCTACGCCTCGTTTTTCTGGACCCAAAGCCTGGTGCGCGAGGACAGCCAGCGCACCTTGCTGTTCGAGATGGACGGGGCGATCCAGCAACTGAGCCGCGACGTGCCCGACCACCCCGCGCTGATCCAGCTCACCGGCACCTATCACAACCTGCTGCGCCGCTGGGTTGAGGTCTGAGCGTGGGCTTTTTATTGCGCCGTGAAGAAGTACTCAACGTTGAGCAATTGCAGAGCATGCTCGACGACTCCCCGGTGCGCGCCGCCCAGGCGATTTTGATCGCCGCGAAGGAGGGCGTGGTGGATGCCCAGGCGCTGCTCGGGCAAATCCTGCTGGAAGGGCGCGGCATCGAGCGCGATGAAGCACTGGCAATGCGCTGGTTCCGCATCGCCGCCAAGGGCGGGCATTTGATGGCGCGCAATATGCTCGGGCGTTGCCTGGAGCATGGCTGGGGTTGCGAGGCGGATGCCGTGGCGGCGGCCCGGGAATATCGTCGGGCGGCCGAGGCCGGGCTGGATTGGGGCTTGTACAACTACGCCAACCTGCTGGCGACCGGGCGCGGGGTTGCCGAGGATCAAGCCCAGGCGCTGGCGTGTTATCGACAGGCCGCGGAACTGGGCCATGCCAAGTCGATGAACCTGCTGGGGCGTTATCTGGAAGAAGGGCAGTACTGCCCGAGGGATCTGGAGGCGGCGGTGGCGTGGTATCGCCAGTCAGCAGAAGGCGGGGATTTTCGCGGGCAGTTCAGTTATGCGGCGGTGTTGGCGGACCGGGGCGAGATAGAAACGGCACTGGAATGGTTGCGCAAGGCACTGGCGGGCGGGAATTTGAAGTTCTTGCGGGTGGCGCACAAGGCGTTGTGTGCCGCCAATGAGCCGCAGATACGGGCAATGGCCGAGATCTATCAAGAGCATGCGATTGAACTTGATCGTTCCCACGCGCTGCGTGGAAATGCCGCCCTGGACGCTCTGCGTCCGCTCTAACGGCGTGACGCAGAGCGTCACCGGATGCGTTCCCACGCAGAGCGTGGGAACGATCAGGGCGTGCGTTTACAGGTAGAACGATTTCAATGGCGGGAAGCCATTGAATTCAACTGCGCTGTAGCTGGTGGTGTACGCACCGGTGGACAACCAGTACATCCGGTCACCAATCGCCAGGTTCAGCGGCAGGCCGTACTTGTAGTTCTCGTACATGATGTCGGCGCTGTCGCAGGTCGGGCCGGCGATGACCACTTCTTCCATCTCGCCTTTCTTCTCGGTCCAGATCGGGAACTTGATGGCTTCGTCCATGGTTTCGATCAGGCCGGAGAATTTGCCCACGTCGGTGTATACCCAGCGCTCGACGGCGGTGCGGGATTTACGCGCAACCAGTACCACTTCGCTGACCAGGATCCCGGCGTTGGCGATCAACGAACGGCCCGGCTCCAGGATGATTTCCGGCAGATCGTCACCGAAGTCTTCCTTGAGGAAGCGGATGATTTCCTCGGCGTAGGTTTCCAGGCTGTTGGTGCGGGTGATGTAGTTGGCCGGGAAGCCGCCGCCCATGTTGATCAGCTTCAGGTGGATGCCGTCTTCTTCCTTCAGGCGCTCGAAGATCACTTTGACCTTGGCAATCGCCGCGTCCCACACGCTGATGTCACGCTGCTGCGAGCCGACGTGGAAGGAGATGCCGTAAGGCACCAGGCCCAGGTCGCGAGCGAGAATCAGCAGGTCCATGGCCATGTCGGTCTGGCAGCCGAATTTGCGCGACAGCGGCCAGTCGGCCGTGGTCGAGCCTTCGGTGAGGATACGCACATACACTTTCGAACCCGGGGCGGCCTTGGCGATATTGCGCAGGTCGGCTTCGGAGTCGGTGGAGAACAGGCGCACGCCCTTCTCGTAGAAGTAACGGATGTCCTTGGATTTCTTGATGGTGTTGCCGTAGCTGATACGGTCAGGGCTGACGCCGCGGTCCATGACCTTGTCCAGCTCGTAGATCGACGCGATGTCGAAGCTCGAACCCTTGTCCTTGAGCAGGTCGATGATCTCGACGGCCGGGTTGGCCTTGACGGCGTAATACACCTTGGCGAATTCGAAACCGGCGCGCAGGTCATCGTAGGCCTGGCTGATCATCGCGGTGTCGATCACCACGAACGGGGTTTCCTGGGTGTCGGCGAACGCCTTCATTTTGTCAAAAGTGGCGCGCGCGAAATAGTCTTCGACCTGGATCGACATGCTGGGAACTCCTACTGGCAAACTAGATTGATCAATGGGTGCAAATGAACGTCCTCCGTATCCCCACTTTGGTTCGCCTACTTCCCAAGGCATGTCGCCGAAAGCAAAAAGGCCATGGGATCAACCGCTTCCCTTGGCCTTGCTGTCTCGTCGTCAGTACTTGAGCCGGATGGATCGTTTCCAGCATGGACGTTCGGCGCGAACTTTAGGACGTGAGGGGCTATAGATCAACTAAAAATGTCGCGTTTTTGCACGCGTTCGTCGTGCGGCCGCGTGCAGCTACTTATGTAACCGACCGGTATGACGGATTGATGTTCCCCGGTAGGGGCAATTTGAGGTGTTGCGGGTACAGTGAAGATCCAATGTGGGAGCGGGCTTGCTCGCGAATGCGGTGTATCAGCCAATGCATCCGGTGACTGACACTCCGCCTTCGCGAGCAAGCCCGCTCCCACATTTTGACCGCTGTGTGTCAGGTCAGGCCAGTGCTGTCTCGGCAGGCGACACAATGCTGGTCTTGCCCCCACGGGACTTACCGGAACTCAGATACTCGGCAATCGACTCCTGGGTGACTTCCCCCAGGAACACCCGCTCCGCATCCATCACCGGCAACCACGAGCGGTTGAACTCGTACATGCGCGACAACAGGATGCGCAAATGCTCGTCGTACGCCGCCGTGGCGTTGAATTCCCGCAGGTACTGGCCGCAGGTACCGGTCTGACGATGCAGGTCGCGACGTCGCACATAACCCAGGGCCTTGTTCTCGGCATCGGTGACCACCACGTAGCGACGGTCCAGCTCATCCATCTGCTCCAGGGCATCCGCCACCGGGGTTTCCGGGCTGACCGACGGCGCGTTGTCCGCCGCATCTTCAGCCTTCACCAGCAGCAGGCGCTTGAGGGTGCTGTCCTGGCCAACGAAGTTGCTGACGAATTCGTCGGCAGGGTGGGCCAGCAGGGTGTCCGGGTGGTCGATCTGCAGCAGCTTGCCGGCGCGGAAGATCGCGATCTTGTCACCCAGCTTGATGGCTTCGTCGATGTCGTGGCTGACCATGATCACGGTCTTGTTCAGCGCGCGCTGCATCTCGAAAAACTCGTTCTGGATCATCTCGCGGTTGATCGGGTCGACCGCGCCGAACGGCTCATCCATCAGCAGCAACGGTGCATCCGCCGCCAGGGCGCGGATCACGCCGATCCGCTGTTGCTGGCCGCCGGACAGCTCACGCGGGTAGCGATGCAGGTACTGCTTGGGTTCGAGCTTGATCATGCTCATCAACTCGCGGGCGCGGTCGTGGCATTTCTGCTTGTCCCAGCCCAGCAGCTTGGGCACCACCACGATGTTCTCTTCGATGGTCATGTTCGGGAACAGACCGATCTGCTGGATCACGTAGCCGATGTTGCGACGCAGGGTCACTTCGTCGAGGTCGGTGGTGTCTTCGCCGTTGATCAGGATCTTGCCGGAGGTCGGCTTGATCAGGCGGTTGATCATCTTCAGCGTGGTGCTCTTGCCGCAGCCCGAGGGGCCGAGGAATACGCAAATTTCGCCTTCGTTGACGGTCAGGCTTACGGAATCAACGGCGGTGATGGTCTTGCCGTTGCTTTGGAAGGTCTTGGTCAGGTTTTGAAGTTCGATCATTTGAGCAGTCCTTTTGGAGTCAGCGTGCGTTGCAGCCATTGCAGAAGCAGGTCGGCGAAGATGGCCAGGAGACTGACCAGCACGGCGCCAACGATCAGCATCGACATGTCGCTGCGGCTGATGGAAGCCAGAATAAGTACACCCAGGCCACCGGCGCCGATGGTGGCGGCGATGGTCATCACACCAATGTTCATGACGACGGCGGTGCGCACACCGGCGAGGATCACCGGTACGGCAATCGGCAGCTCGACCATGCGCAAGCGCTGGCCGAAGGTCATGCCGATGCCTTTGGCGGCCTCGCGAATGCCTGGCTCAACGCCGGTGAGGGCGAGGTAGGTGTTACGCATGATGGGCAACAGGGAATAGAGGAACACGGCGGTGATCGCCGGCATCGGCCCCAGGCCCTGGCCGAACTTGGAGTAGAACGGCAGCAGCAGGCCGAACAGCGCGATCGACGGCACGGTCAGCAACACCGTGGCACTGGCTTGCAATGGGCCGGCGAGCGTCGGGAAGCGGGTCATCAGCACGCCCAGGGGCACGCCGACGACGATTGCGAGGATCACTGCAATGCCGACCAGGGTGATGTGCTGCCAGGTCAGGTGCAGGACTTGGGCCCAATCAAGATGGGAAAAGGCGTTCAGGAATTCCATGTCTTCTCCTCTTAGTTGATCGGATGCTGGCGCAGGAAATCTGCGGCCACGGCGGACGGGCTTTCGTGGTCGACGTCGACCCGCGCGTTCAGCTGGCGCATGGTTTCGTCGTCGAACAGCGCAGCCAGTGGCTTGAGATCAGCGGCCAGTTGCGGATGGGCATCGAGGTAAACCTGACGCACCACCGGCGCGGCGGTGTAGTCCGGGAAGTAGTGCTTGTCGTCTTCCAGCAGCTTCAATTTGAAGGCGTTCAGGCGACCGTCGGTGGTGTAGACCAAGCCGGCAAACACCTGGCCATTACGCAGCGCGGTGTACACCAGGCCGGCGTCCATCTGCCGGGTGTTCTTGCGGGTCAGGTTCATGTCGTACAGCTTGACCATGCCGGCCATGCCGTCGGAACGGTTGGCGAACTCGGTGTCCAGGGCCACCAGGCGGTTTTCCTTGGTTTTCTCGGCCAGTGCCGCGGTCAGGTCGCTGATGCTGTTGATCTGCGGGAATTCCTTGGCCACGTTCTCTGGCAGGGCCAGGGCGTAGGTGTTGCTGAATTTCGACGGGGAGAGCCAGACCAGGCCTTTTTTCGCGTCGAGTTCTTTCACTCGGGCGTAGGACTGTTCGCTGTCGAGCTTCTCGTCGACGTGGTTGTAGGCCACCAGCGACACGCCGGTGTATTCCCAGATCAGGTCCAGTTGCCCGCTTTCCTGGGCACTGCGTGCCAGGTTGCTGCCCAGGCCGCCGGTCACACGGGTGTCGTAACCCTTGGTGCGCAGGTACTGGGAGGTGATTTCGGCGAGCAGGGTCTGTTCAGTGAACACCCGGGCACCGATGCGGATGACCGGTTTTTCAGCGGCTTGCGCAAACCCTGCGAACAGCAGGACGCAGCTCAATATCAATGTCAGTTTTTTCATGTGAATTCCTGTTTCAGGCCCAAGACGGGGCCAAAGCCTTAAGACGGACGCAACCCGCGTTCCAGCCAAAGGCGGCTGGCCATGGTCACCAGACCGTCGAGCAGCAAGGCCAGCAGCGCGGTGCATGCGGCGCCGAGCAGCAGTTGCGGCTGATTGTTCAGGGCGATGCCGGGGAAGATCAGGCTGCCCAGGCTGTTGGCGCCAATCAGGAACGCCAGGGGCGCGGTACCGACGTTGATCGCCAGGGCCACGCGTACACCACCGATGATGATCGGCACGGCGTTGGGCAATTCCACGCGAAACAGCACCTGGCGCGGCGTCATGCCGATGCCGACGGCGGCTTCTTTCAGGGAACCTTGAACGTTTTTCAGGCCTTCATAGGTGTTGCGCACGATGGGCAGTAACGAGGCGAGGAACAGCGCGAAGATCGCGGGGCCGCTGCCGATGCCAAGGACACCGAGGGCGATGGCCAGTACGGCCAGGGGAGGGACGGTATTGCCGATGTTGAAGATCTGCATGAAGCGTTCTGCGCGCCCGACCATGTTGGGTCGGCTCAGCAGGATACCGGCGGGAATCCCTACGATCAGGGCGGCCAGCATCGAAACAAGGACGAGGATCAAGTGAGCTTGCAGGTAAAACAACAAATCGTCGCGGTACAGTTCGATCGTGTTGATGCCGATCCAGTGGACCAGCAGGGCCAGGAGAGCGACGACAACCGCTCCTCCTATCAGCCCTTTGCCATAGCGAATAGCCACAGGCGGACTCCTTTTTTCTTTTGTCGGCGAACACATTTCCGAGCGGCAATGCCATTCCTGGCTGTCGGCGAATGTGGTCGCGAATAGCAGCTCGCCCCTACCGGCAACGCGGTATGCGGTCGAGCCATGAGCGCAGCCTCGTCAGGCTAACTTGCTGATTTTTCAGCCCCTGTTACGAGTGCGATAGCAGGGGAGTGGACGTCTCTACCTTTTAAAAGGTTCCATACTTGGCAGCAATTAGCCACCCCCAATGGGGTGAACGGTGGTCCGTCACCCCGGGTTTGCGCTATACTCGCCGCCCTTTTTTGACTCACCTGCCAGGCGATTTCCCATGACCCACCAGGCCGCCGAAGTCGCGAAACGCCGCACTTTCGCCATTATTTCCCACCCCGATGCCGGTAAAACCACCATCACCGAAAAGCTGTTGCTGATGGGCAAGGCGATCGCGGTGGCCGGCA
The DNA here is from genome assembly GCF_013386485.1 of Pseudomonas sp. P7758. Taxonomy (NCBI): domain Bacteria; kingdom Pseudomonadati; phylum Pseudomonadota; class Gammaproteobacteria; order Pseudomonadales; family Pseudomonadaceae; genus Pseudomonas; species Pseudomonas sp. P7758. The sequence continues at coordinate 12,368 of NZ_JACARS010000111.1, forward strand.
CGGTGAAATCCCGTAAATCCGACCGCCATGCCACCTCCGACTGGATGGAAATGGAAAAGCAGCGTGGTATTTCCATTACCACGTCGGTCATGCAGTTCCCGTATCGCGACCACATGATCAACCTGCTCGACACCCCGGGCCACGAAGACTTCTCCGAAGACACCTACCGCACCCTGACGGCGGTGGACTCGGCGCTGATGGTCCTCGACGGCGGTAAAGGCGTCGAGCCCCGCACCATCGCGCTGATGGACGTGTGCCGCCTGCGGGATACGCCGATTGTCAGCTTTATCAACAAACTCGACCGTGACATCCGCGACCCGATCGAACTGCTGGACGAAATCGAAGCCGTCCTGAAGATCAAGGCTGCGCCGATCACCTGGCCGATTGGTTGCTACCGCGACTTCAAGGGCGTGTACCACCTGGCCGACGACTACATCATTGTGTACACCGCCGGCCACGGCCACGAACGTACCGATGTGAAAATCATCGAGAAGCTCGACTCCGACGAAGCCCGCGCCCACCTGGGTGACGAGTACGACCGGTTTGTCGACCAGCTGGAACTGGTGCAGGGCGCCTGCCACGAGTTCAACCAGCAGGAGTTCCTCGACGGCCAGCTGACGCCGGTGTTCTTCGGTACCGCCCTGGGCAACTTCGGTGTCGATCACGTGCTGGATGCCGTGGTCAATTGGGCCCCCAAGCCGCTGGCCCGGGTTGCCAACGAGCGTACCGTGGAGCCTGTGGAAGAGAAATTCGCCGGCTTCGTGTTCAAGATCCAGGCGAACATGGACCCCAAGCACCGCGACCGTATCGCCTTCATGCGTATCTGCTCCGGCAAATACGAAAAAGGCATGAAAATGCGCCACGTGCGTACCGGCAAGGACGTGCGCATCGGCGACGCCCTGACCTTCTTCTCCTCCGAGCGTGAGCAGCTGGAAGAAGCGTATGCCGGCGACATCATCGGCTTGCACAACCACGGCACCATCCAGATCGGTGACACCTTCACCGAAGGCGAAGTGCTGGGCTTCACCGGTATCCCGCACTTCGCCCCGGAACTGTTCCGCCGCGTACGCCTGCGTGACCCGCTGAAATCCAAGCAACTGCGCCAGGGTTTGCAGCAGTTGGCGGAAGAGGGTGCCACCCAGGTGTTCTTCCCGGAACGCAGCAACGACATCATCCTCGGCGCCGTCGGTGTGCTGCAGTTCGATGTAGTGGCCAGTCGCCTGAAAGAGGAATACAAGGTGGAATGCTCCTATGAGCCGATCACCGTGTACTCCGCGCGCTGGATCGACTGCAGCGATAAGAAGAAGCTGGAAGAGTTCAAGATCAAGGCCGTGGAAAACCTCGCGATCGACGGCGGTGGTCACCTGACCTACCTGGCCCCGACTCGGGTCAACCTGGCGCTGATGGAAGAGCGCTGGCCGGATGTGAAATTCCGCGCGACCCGTGAGCATCACTAAGGGTTAGCGATATAAGAGAGGGCGAAGCTGTGATGGCTTCGCCTTTTTCTTTGGCTGCTATTCAGGTTGTTTCATTGGCGAAAACTTCAGTTCGGGACTAGTTTGAAGCAAGGCGACGGTGGACAGCTGTCGTACGCAGTTCAACTCCTGACTGGGCGGAATTCGACCATGAGTATCTTTCAACGTGTGGTGCTGTTGCTCAAAGTGCTGGTGATGATGTCATTGGGCATGTCTGCCGCGTGGGCCAATACGGCTGTGCAAAGCCATGGCACAGGGTTTGTGGCGGCGAAGACGGTGCAGGCGGGTGGCTTGCAGTTGGCCAAGAGTGAATCCGAGCCCGGTGACGAAAACCAGGGCGGTTCCAAGGACGATGACGATGCCGAGAACCCGGACAATGATGGCGAAGACAGCGACACCTACAACGATGGCGACAGCGATACATAAGTAACGCAGGCAAAAGAAAGCCCCGCTTGCCGAACAGATGCGCTATCCGACAAGCAGGGCTGTAGAACACTGGAATGCTCTGGACTCACCCTCCAGAGCATTTTTTTGCACGTCAGACCACAAATTGCTCCGCGTAGTGGCAAGCCACCTGGCGGTTGTCGAGTGGTCGCAGCACCGGTTCATCGGTGCTGCACAGCTGGGTCGCGTACGGGCAGCGCTTGTGGAAGGCGCAGCCAGACGGTGGGTTCAACGGGTTGGGCAACTCGCCGACGATTTTGATCTTCGGTTTGTTCGGGTCCGGATGAATGGTGGGGGTTGCCGACAGCAACGCCTGGGTGTACGGGTGCAGCGGGCGTGCGTAGATGTCTTCCTTCGGGCCCACTTCCACCGGGCGGCCGAGGTACATCACCATTACGTCGTCGGCGACGTGCTGCACCACCGCGAGGTTGTGGGAGATGAACACGTAGGCGGTGTTGAATTCCTGCTGCAAATCCATGAACAGGTTCAGCACCTGGGCCTGGATCGATACGTCCAGCGCCGAGGTCGGTTCATCCGCCACCAGCACCTTGGGTTGCAGCATCATCGCCCGCGCCAGTGCGATTCGCTGGCGCTGGCCGCCGGAGAACATGTGCGGGTAGCGCTGATAATGCTCAGGGCGCAGGCCCACTTGCTTCATCATCGCCTGGACCTTTTCCCGGCGCTCGGCGGCAGACAGGTTGGTGTTGATCAGCAGCGGCTCGCCCAGTTGGTCGCCGACCTTCTGGCGCGGGTTCAGCGAGGCGTAAGGGCTCTGGAACACCATCTGCACGTCTTTGCGCAGTTGCTTGCGCTGGGCCTTGTCGGCACCGGCGACTTCTTGCCCGGCGATTTTCAGCGAGCCGGAAGACGGCTCTTCAATCAAGGTCAGGGCGCGGGCCAGGGTGGATTTGCCGCAACCGGACTCGCCCACGACCGCGAGGGTCTTGCCGGCTTCGAGCTCGAACGACACACCGTTGAGTGCGCGCACCAGGGCATGGCCCTTGAACAGGCCACGGGACACTTCGTAGTGACGGGTCAGGTCGCGGGCGGTAAGTACGACGGCCATTACGCCACCTCCTGATTCAGCGGGTAGAAGCAGCGGGCAAGGCTGTGGCTTTTCGGGTCAAGGCCCGGGCGTTGGGCGCGGCAGGACTCCTGCACATACGGGCACCGCGGCGACAGCAGGCAACCCTGCGGGCGGTCATAACGGCCGGGAACGATACCCGGCAGCGTGGCCAGGCGCGTGGCGCCGAGGCTGTGCTCGGGTATCGCCTTGAGCAACGCTTCGCTGTACGGGTGCGCCGGGATGTCGAACAACTGCGGCACCTGGCCAACTTCCACGGCTTGGCCTGCGTACATCACGCACACGCGCTGGGCGGTTTCGGCCACTACCGCGAGGTCGTGGGTGATCAGCACCAGGCCCATGTTCTGCTCTTTCTGCAAGGCCAGCAGCAGGTCCATGATCTGGGCCTGGATGGTCACGTCGAGCGCAGTAGTCGGTTCATCGGCGATCAGCAGTTTCGGCTCGCCGGCAATCGCCATGGCGATGGCCACACGTTGGCTCATACCACCGGACAGCTGGTGCGGGTAGGCATCCATACGGCTGGCTGCGCCCGGGATTTCCACCTTTTCGAGCAGTTCGATGGCACGCTTGCGCGCTTGCTTGCCGGACATTTTCAAATGCAGGCGCAGCACTTCTTCGATCTGGAAACCCACGGTGTAGCTGGGGTTCAGGGCGGTCATCGGGTCCTGGAAGACCATCGCCAGGTCTTTGCCGACGATCTGCCGGCGCTGGCGGTTGCTCAGCTTGAGCATGTCCTTGCCGTCGAAGTTCAGGGCGTCGGCGGTGACGATACCGGGGTGCTCGATCAGGCCCATCAGCGCCATCATGGTCACGGATTTACCCGAACCCGACTCGCCAACGATCGCCAGTACTTCACCTTTGTCGACGGAGATGTCGAGGCCATCGACCACCGGCACGGCGGTCTTGTCGCCGAAGCGGACATTGAGATTCTTGATTTCTAGCAGTGACATGGGAATCTCCTCAGGCGGCGTTCTTGAGTTTCGGGTCCAGCGCATCGCGCAGGCCGTCGCCCATCAGGTTGATTGCCAGCACGCTGAGCAAAATGGTCAAGCCAGGCAGGCTCACGACCCACCAGGCGCGTTCGATGTAGTCGCGGGCCGAGGCCAGCATGGTGCCCCACTCAGGGGTTGGCGGTTGTACGCCAAGGCCCAGGAAGCCCAGGGCTGCAGCATCGAGAATCGCCGAGGAGAAACTCAGGGTGGCCTGAACGATCAGCGGCGCCATGCAGTTCGGCAGCACGGTGACGAACATCAGGCGCGGCAGGCCGGCGCCAGCAAGGCGTGCGGCGGTCACGTAGTCACGGTTCAGTTCGCCCATCACCGCAGCGCGGGTCAGGCGGACATAGGACGGCAGCGACACGATCGCGATGGCGATCACGGTGTTGATCAGGCCAGGGCCGAGGATCGCGACAATCGCCACAGCCAGCAGCAGCGACGGCAGGGCCAGCATGATGTCCATCAGGCGCATGATGGTCGGGCCGAGCAGGCGCGGGAAGAAACCGGCGAACAGGCCCAGCAGGATCCCCGGGATCAGCGACATCACCACCGACGACAAGCCGATCAGCAACGACAGGCGCGAACCCTGGATCAGGCGCGACAGCAGGTCACGCCCGAGTTCATCGGTGCCCAGCAGGAACTGGATCTGCCCACCTTCCAGCCAGGCCGGAGGGGTCAGCAGGAAGTCACGGTATTGCTCGCTCGGGTTATGCGGGGCCACCCAAGGGGCGAAGAGCGCGCAAAACACCACCAGCAACATAAACAGCAGGCCGGCAACGGCGCCCTTGTTCTTGGAAAAGGCTTGCCAGAATTCTTTGTACGGGGACGGGTACAGCAGGCTTTGATCGACTGCTACCGCGGGAGTAGGTGTGGTCATGGTCATGATCTCAGCGCTGGTGACGGATGCGTGGGTTGGCGAAGCCGTAGAGGATATCCACCACGAAGTTCACCAGAATCACCAGGCAGGCGATTAACAGGATGCCGTTTTGCACCACGGGATAATCCCGTGCGCCAATGGCTTCGATCAGCCATTTGCCGATGCCGGGCCACGAGAAGATGGTTTCGGTCAGGACCGCACCCGCCAGCAATGTGCCGACTTGCAGGCCGACCACGGTGAGTACCGGGATCAAGGCGTTACGCAGGCCGTGGACGAACACCACGCGTGCCGGCGACAGGCCCTTGGCCTTGGCGGTGCGGATGTAGTCTTCGCGCAGTACTTCGAGCATCGACGAACGGGTCATCCGCGCGATAACGGCCAGCGGGATGGTGCCGAGCACGATGGCCGGCAGGATCAGGTGGTGCAACGCGTCCCAGAATGCGTCCGGCTCGTCGGCCAGCAGGGTGTCGATCAGCATGAAGCCGGTGCGCGGCTCGATGTCGTAGAGCAGGTCGATCCGTCCGGAGACTGGCGTCCAGCCCAGGCTGACGGAGAAGAACATGATCAGGATCAGGCCCCACCAGAAGATCGGCATCGAATATCCCGCCAGGGAGATGCCCATCACCCCATGGTCGAACAGGGATCCTCGCTTCAAGGCCGCGATCACCCCGGCTAACAGCCCCAGGATGCCGGCGAACAACAGGGCGGCCATGGACAGTTCCAGGGTCGCAGGGAAAAGGGCGGTGAATTCAGTCCACACGCTGGTACGGGTGCGCAGGGATTCGCCGAGGTCGCCGTGGGCGAGCTTGCCGACATAATCCAGGTATTGCGCGTAGAGCGGTTTATTCAGACCAAGGCGTTCCATTGCCTGAGCGTGCATCTCGGGGTCGACTCGTCGTTCGCCCATCATGACTTCGACGGGGTCGCCAGGGATCATGCGAATCAACGCGAAGGTCAGCAAGGTGATGCCGAAAAACGTGGGGATCAATAACCCCAATCGGCGGGCAATAAAACTAAACATCTTGTTGTGTACCTCAATCAGCCGGTTAGGCAGGTTCGGCACCGTCAATGTCGACGGTGCCGAGCGTCTCTTATCTACTTCACCTGGGTGGTGGCGAAGTTATTTGTGGTCAGAGGGCTTTGGGTATAACCCTCGACGTTTTTACGCATGGCGGTGAACATTTTCGGGTAAGCCATGGGAATCCATGGTTGGTCCTTGTCGAAAACGTCCATTGCTTGTTCATAGAGTGCAGCGCGCTGGGTGGGTTCAGCGATGGCGCGCGCCTTGTCGATCAAGTCTTGAAACTCCTTGTTACACCAGCGGGCGTAGTTTTCGCCGTTTTTCGCTGCATCGCAACTCAAGTTCGGGGTGAGGAAGTTATCCGGGTCCCCGTTATCCCCCGCCCAGCCGGCGGAGACCATGTCATGTTCGCCATTCTTGGCGCGCTTGAGCATTTCGCCCCATTCCATGACCTTGATGTTCACTTTCAGGCCGATCTGCGCCAGATCCGCCTGCATGCGCTGGGCGCCGAGCATCGGGTTGGGGTTGGTCGGGCCGCCGCCGTTGCGGGTAAACAGGGTGAACTCGGTGCCTTCCGGTACGCCGGCTTCCTTGAGCAGGGCGCGGGCCTTGTCGAGGTCGCGGGGCGGGTTTTTCAGCTTGTCGCTGAAACCCAGCAGGGTTGGCGGGTACGGGCCGGTGGCGTCGACCGCGTTGCCTTTGCCGTACAGGGATTCGTTGTAGCCCTTCTTGTCGAACGCGATGTTGATCGCGTGACGCACCCGCGCGTCGCTCATGTACTTGTGGGTGGTGTTCATGGCGGTGTAGGCGGTGGTCATCGCCGCCAGTTCCGCCACCTTCAGGTTCGGGTCGGCCTTCATGCTCGGCACGTCATCCGGTTTCGGATACAGCGCGATCTGGCATTCGTTGGCCTTGAGCTTTTGCAGGCGCACGTTGTTGTCGGTGGTGATGGCCAGGATCAGCGGGTCAGCCGGCGGCTTGCCACGGAAGTAGTCCGGGTTGGCCTTGAAGCGCACTTGGGCGTCTTTGGCGTAGCGGGTGAAGATGAACGGGCCGGTGCCGATGGGCTTGGCGTTCAGGTCGTCGGTCTTGCCGGACTTGAGCAATTGGTCGGCGTATTCGGCGGAGTGAATCGAGGAAAACGCCATGGCCAGGTCGGCCAGGAACGGTGCTTCAGGGCGGGTCAGGGTGAAGACCACGGTGTGGTCATCGGTCTTCTCTACGCTCTTGAGCAGTTCCTTGAAGCCCATGCTTTCAAAGTATGGGTAGCCCACGTTGGACTTTTTGTGCCACGGGTGATTCGGGTCCAACTGGCGCTGGAAGCTCCAAAGCACGTCGTCGGCGTTCATGTTGCGCGTGGGTTTGAAGTAGTCGGTGGTGTGGAACTTGATGTCGTCACGCAGGTGAAAGGTGTAGGTCAGGCCATCGGCGCTGATCTCGGGCAGGTCTTTGGCCAGTGCCGGGATCACTTCGGTGGTGCCGGGCTTGAAGTCCACCAGGCGGTTGAAGATGGTTTCGGCCGCGGCGTCGGCGGTGACAGCCGTGGTGTACAGGACCGGATCGAAGCCTTCCGGGCTGGCTTCGGTGCAGACGACCAACGGTTTGGCCGAGATGCCGACAGCAACGCTCAACAGCGCAGCGGCAATGGCGGCTTGTAACGGGAGCATTTTCATCTAAGAGCCCTCTGCAATCGATTGGACCAGACAAGCGTAGGCGGCGGGCTCGTCCTGAGCCCGCCGCCGACCTGGCGCTGATTAAAGAATGTTGAACGGGATGGTGGTCACCAGGCGGAACTCACGCAGGTTGCCGTCAGCCTGGTTGGCGCTGGCACGGTGAGTCACGTAGGTACCACGAATGGTGGTGGCCTTGAGTGCGCCGCTCTGGATCGCGTAAGCCGCGCCTACACCGTATTCCTGGTGCTTCTCGCCGTCCTGGGCCTGAATGCCGTTGTAGGCAAAGCCAGCGCGGCCGCCGTCGCCGGTGTAGTGAGTACCGTCGATACCCCAGCCACGTGCCGAGTAGACGTTGAACTTCAGGCCCGGCACGCCGTATTCGGCCATGTTGATGCCGTAGGCGATCTGGAAGGACTTCTCGTTCGGACCGTTGAAGTCGGACGTCAGGGAGTTGGCCAGGTAGATGCCGTTGGTTTCGTGCAGGTAGTCGAAGTACTCGTCGCCGTTCACGGCCTGGTAGGAGAAGGTCAGGCTGTGAGCCTGGTGGGTCAGGCCGAACGATAGCGAGTAGGTGTCGTTGTCGATCTTGCCCATCAACTTTTTGCCTTCGTCGACGGTCTTGTAGTAGTTCAGGCCCGTGGTCAGGGACAGGGTCTGGCTGTCACCCAGTTCGTGGGTAGCACCGAAGTAGTACTGGTTCCAGAAGTCTTCCACGTTAGCGGCGAACAGGCTGGTCTTCAGGCTCTTGAACGGCTGGTAGTTGACGCCCAGGGTGTTGACCTTGTCGGTTTCCTGGCGACCATTGCCGTATTCGGTACGGAATTTCGACAGGCTCTGCTCGGTCCGTGGCGAAACGCGGTCGAACACGCCGCCCTGGAAGGACAGGTTGCTGAACTCTTCGCTGTTGAAGCTCACACCTTCGAAGCTCGAAGGCAGCGCACGGTTACCGATGGTGTCGATGATGCCGCTGCTGAAGTTCTGGCGACCGGCGGTCAAGGTGGTGTTCGAGACACGGAACTTGACGTTGGCCAGGCCCAGTTTGCTCCACTGGTCTACAGCGTCGCCGTCGGAGTCGGCCAGGGTACGGTTGGAGCCGCCCTTGATGTCGCGCTTGCTGCGGTCCAGGACCAGAGCGTTGTAGACCGCCACTTCAGTGCTCACGCCAACGGTGCCTTGGGTGAAACCCGAGGTAGCGTTGAGGATGGTGCCTTGCACCCAGTTGGTACGGTAGTTGTCAGTACGGGCTTCGCCGTGCTTCTGGTAAGTGAACTTGCTGCCACGGAAGCGTTGTTCGTTGGAGAACCAGTTACGGGTTGTACCGCCCAGGCTTGCGCCATCGATAAAGCCTTTGGCCTCGCTTTGGGCGCTGGTGCCGGCCAGTGTGGTTGGAACGAAGTCCTGGCTTGCAGGATCAGCGTAGGCGTTAGCCGTGATGCTGCTGATGGCCAGGGCCAGTAGCGCGGTGCTGCTCAGTTTCATGGGTGAAGCTCCTTTGGTTCTCTTTTTAATGCCGGTCTTTTTAGGTGAACCGGCTATTGGGTGTGTAACTCGTTCAAGCCTTTGCAAACGTTTGCCCATGGGTAAAACCCGAAATAAGGCTGCACGTTTGCAGCAAGGCGAATGCTCGCCCTGCGCAATCCGGTTATCTTTTTATGGGTTGATGCTGACGCCCGAGAACACGTTGCGGCCGAAGGGGCTCACTTTGAAACCTTCGACTTTGGCGCTTAACGGCTGGTTGACCGTCGAGTGGGCGACTGGCGTGATCGGCACCTGCTGCTTGAGCAGTTGCTGCGCCTGTTTGTATAGAACAGTCCTTTGTTCGCGGTCGGTGACGACCTTGGCTTGCTTGATCAGCTTGTCGTACGCCGGGTCACACCACATGGAGTAGTTGTTCCCGCCGATGGCGTCGCAGCTGTAGAGGGTGCCCAGCCAGTTGTCCGGGTCACCGTTGTCGCCGGTCCAGCCGATCAGGCTGATGTCATGCTCGCCATTCTTGGTGCGCTTGATGTACTCGCCCCATTCATAGCTGACGATCTTGACCTTGAGGCCAATCTTTGCCCAATCGCTTTGCAGCATTTCGGCCATCAGCTTGGCGTTGGGGTTGTACGGCCGTTGTACCGGCATCGCCCACAGGGTGATCTCGGTGCCTTCCTTCACGCCGGCAGCCTTGAGCAATTCCTTGGCTTTTTCCGGGTTGTAGGCGGCGTCCTTGACGGTGTCGTCGTAAGACCACTGGGTCGGCGGCATGGCGTTGACCGCCAGTTGCCCCGCGCCCTGGTACACGGCGTTGAGAATGCTCTGCTTGTTCACCGCCATGTCCAGGGCCTGGCGCACTTCGAGCTGGTCGAAGGGCTTGTGCCGCACGTTATAGGCGATGTAGCCCAGGTTGAAACCCGGCTTGGTCAGCAGTTGCAGGTTCGGGTCGGCCTTCAGGGCTTCGACGTCGGCCGGGCGCGGGTGCAGGGTGATCTGGCATTCGCCGGCCTTGAGCTTTTGCACCCGTACCGAGGCGTCGGTGTTGATCGCAAAAATCAGCTGGTCGAGCTTCACGCGGCTAGGGTCCCAGTACTGTTTGTTGCCGGTGTAGCGAATCTGCGAGTCTTTCTGGTAGCGCTGGAACACGAACGGCCCGGTGCCGATCGGCTTCTGGTTGATGTCGCTGGGCTTGCCGACCTTGAGCAAATGGTCGGCGTATTCGGCCGACAGGATCGAGGCGAAGCTCATGGCGATGTTCTGGATAAACGCGGCGTCGACCGTGTTCAGGGTCATCACCACGGTGTGCGGGTCGGTTTTCTCGACCTTGGCGATATTCTTGTTCAGGCTCATCCCGTTGAAGTACGGAAACTCGGTGGGGTAGGCCTTGCGGAACGGGTGTTCGGGGTCAAGCATGCGATTGAAGGTGAACAGCACGTCGTCGGCGTTGAAGTCGCGCGTCGGCTTGAAGTCCTTGTTGCCGTGGAATTTCACCCCTTCACGCAGGTGGAAGGTATAGGTCAGGCCGTCTTCGGAAATATCCCAACGGGTTGCCAGGCCCGGTACGACATTGGTCGCGCCTTTTTCAAACTCGGCCAAGCGGTTGTAGATAGGCTCGGCGGCGTCGTTATCGGTGGCCGTCGTGTATTGCGCGGTGTCGAAGCCCGCCGGGCTGCCTTCGGAGCAAAACACCAGGCTCTTTTTCTCGGCAGCCTGGCCCATCGAGGCCACAGCCAGCAGGCTGGTGCCAAATATCGCGGATAGAACGGTGGTATGGCGCATAACAATCCCGATCCTTGTTTGTTGTTTTCGTCAGTGAGCAATCGCAAGGTCATTCACGACCTTGCGACAACACTGATCCCACAACGGCAGTTGCCCTACAGAGACGATGCGTCTGCCGTACCACGACGTTATGGGTCGGGAGCCAGGCAGTAAATGCAACGAATCTGACAGACCTTGTAGGTAACGGAGCCGCGATTCGCAGTTAGCTGCCGTAGGACGGCAGCGTGTGCGGAGGTGGTCTGTTTCCTACGGTCTTGGCGGATGCAATAACGGCGACGTTATGAAACGTCGCCGCCAGAGATCCTTACTTGCCGCTTACGCTCACGCCGTAGAAGGAGTTCAAGCCAAATGGGCTGATCTTGAAGTCCTGCACGTTGTTGCGCATGGGTTGATACACCGTCGAGTGCGCGATAGGTGTCATCGGGACTGCATCTTTGAGGATATGTTGCGCCTGCTTGTACAGCTCGGTGCGTTTGGCTACGTCGGAAGTCGCCTTGGCTTCTTTCACGATGCCGTCGAATTTCTTGTCGCACCACTTGGAGAAGTTGTTGCCGGCCAGGGAATCGCAGCCGAACAGCACGTTCAGCCAGTTGTCCGGGTCACCATTGTCGCCGCTCCAGCCAATGATCATGGCTTGGTTCTCGCCGCCTTTGGAACGCTTGATGTACTCGCCCCACTCATAGCTGACGATGTTCACTTTCAGGCCGATCTGTTTCCAGTCGTTCTGCAGCATCTCGGCCATCAGCTTGGCGTTCGGGTTGTACGGACGCTGGACCGGCATCGCCCACAGGGTGATCTCGGTGCCTTCCTTGACGCCGGCTTCCTTGAGCAGAGCCTTGGCTTTGGTCACATCAAACGGCGCATCCTTGATGGTGGTGTCATAGGACCACTGGGTTGGCGGCATGGCGTTGACAGCCAGTTGGCCTGCGCCCTGGTACACCGAGTCGATGATCTGCTGCTTGTTCACCGACATGTCCAGGGCCTCACGCACGCGCAGGTCGGACAGCGGGTTAGGCGCGGTCTGGCCCTTGAGGACCGGCATTACGTTGTAGGCGATGTAGCCCAGGTTGAAACCGGCTTGGTGCGGCAGTTTCAGGTCCTTGTCTTCACCCAGCGCCTTGAGGTCGGCCGGACGTGGGAACAGGGTCACCTGGCATTCGTTTTTCTTCAGCTTCTGGATACGCACCGACGGGTCGGTAGTGATGGCGAAGATCAGGTTGTCGATCTTCACGTCTTCAGGTTTCCAGTAATCCTTGTTGCCGGTGTAACGGATGTTGGAGTCTTTCTGGTAGCTCTTGAACACGAACGGGCCAGTGCCGATTGGCTTCTGGTTGATGTCCTGTGCCTTGCCTTCCTTCAACAGCTGGGCGGCGTATTCAGCCGACTGGATGGAGGCGAAGCTCATTGCCAGGTTCTGGATGAAGGCGGCGTCCACGGTGCCAAGGGTGAACTTGACGGTGTGGTCATCGACTTTCTCAATGTTCTTGATGTTGGTGTCCATACCCATGTCCGTGAAGTACGGGAACTCGGTCGGGTAGGCTTTACGGAACGGATCGTCTTTATTGATCATCCGGTTGAAGGTGAACAGTACGTCGTCAGCCGTGAATTCACGAGTTGGCTTGAAGTACGGGGTGGTGTGGAACTTGACGCCTTCACGCAGGTGGAAGGTGTACGTCAGGCCATCCGGGGAAACGTCCCAGGTCGTGGCGAGCCCAGGAACAACAGCGGTGCCGCCGCGCTCGAACTGGGTCAGACGGTTGAACATGGTTTCGGCCGAAGCATCGAAGTCTGTTCCGGTGGTGTACTGGCCTGGATCAAAACCGGCCGGGCTCCCTTCGGAGCAGAACACCAGGTTGCTCGCCGCTTGGGCGAAAGGTGCAGCAGCCATTAAACCGGCGCTGACTAATAACGGAATGACTGCGTGTTTAAGCATGTTGGCCTCATGATTTGTTGTCATTTTTGGTAGTGAGGGCGACCTCGTGAGTCGACCTGCGGATACTTATGCAGGGCCCATACCCAATGCAAGATGTTGAGAGCCTACAACGGCTAAACAGTGGTACGAACGTACACGAATGTCGCATATGTGTAAGTTCAGACACATTTACGCACTTTTGAGGGTTTTTTTCGGTGCGAGGGCTGCACCAGGAATGCCCAACCGAGGCGTCTGGCGCACTCGGTTGGGGCGCGGCTGTTACTTATTCAGACTGACGCCGTAGAAGGGAGTGAGTCCAAAAGGACTGATCTTGAAGTCCTGCACTTCCTTTCGCAGGGGCTGGAAAACCGTCGAGTTTGCGATAGGCGTTATAGGTACTTGTTCCTTAAGGATTTTTTGTGCCTGTTGATACCACTTGATGCGCTGCTCGCGGTCGCTGCTGACCTTGGCCTGCTGTACCAGTTTGTCGTAGGCCGGGTTACACCATTTTGCATAGTTGCTGCCCTTCACCGCGGCACAACTGTAGAGCACGCCGAGCCAGTTATCCGGGTCGCCGTTGTCGCCGGTCCAGCCGTAGATCATCACGTCGTGCTCGCCGGCTTTGGCGCGTTTGATGTACTCGCCCCACTCATAGCTGACGATATTGGCCTTGATGCCAATCTTTTCCCAATCCTGCTGGATCATCTGCGCCGACATCCGGGCATTGGGATTCGACGCGCGTTGTACGGTCATCGCCCACAGGTTGAGGGTGGTACCTGGTGCAACCCCTGCTTCTTTTAGTAGCGCCCGCGCCTTGGCCGGATCGTAGGGCGCGTCCTTGATTGTCGGGTCATAAGACCACTGGGCCGGAGGCAGGGCGTTCTGCGCCAATTGTCCGGCGCTCTGGTACACCGCCTTGATGATTGCCGGCTTGTCGATGGCCATGTCCAGCGCCTGGCGCACCTTGAGCTGGTCCAGGGGCGGGTGGGTCACGTTGTAGGCGAGAAAGCCCAGGTTGAAGCCGGCTTGCTGAAGAACCCGCAGGTTGGGGTCTTGCTTCATCACTTCGATGTCGGAAGGGCGCGGGTAACCGCTGACCTGGCACTCGCCGGCCTTGAGCTTTTGCAGGCGCACGGCGGCGTCCGGGGTGATCGAGAATACCAGGTTGTCGAGCTTCACATCTTCGGGCTTCCAATACTGTTTATTGGCGCTGTAGCGAATCTGCGAATCCTTCTGGTAACGCTTGAACACAAATGGCCCGGTGCCCACCGGCTTCTGATTGATGTCCGCGGCCTTGCCTTCCTTGAGCAACTGCGCGGCATATTCGGCGGACTGCACCGAGGCGAAGCTCATGGCCAGGTTCTGTACGAAGGAGGCGTCAACGTTGTTCAGGTTGAAGCGCACGGTGTGCTCGTCGAGTTTTTCGACGCTCTTGATCGTGGTGTTCAAGCCCATGTCGGTGAAGTAGGGCGACTCCGATGGATAGGCCTTGCGGAACGGGGTCTCGGGATCCAGCAGGCGCTGGAAGGTGAAGAGCACGTCGTCGGCGTTGAAATCACGGGTCGGGGTGAAATAGTCGGTGGTGTGGAACTTGACGCCATCGCGCAGGTGGAAGGTATACATCAGGCCGTCTTTGGACACGTCCCAATGGGTTGCCAGGCCGGGTTCGACTTCAGTGCCGCCACGCTTGAACTGGGTCAGGCGGTTGAACACGGTTTCGGCGGAGGCATCGAAATCGGTGCCGCTGGTGTACTGGCTGGGGTCGAAGCCGGCAGGGCTGGCTTCGGAGCAGTAGACCAGGGTGCCGGCTGCCTGGGCCATGGGCATGAATGCCAGCAGGCCGGCAGCAAGGAGCAGCGGTTTTAAGGTGATTCTTTCCATGGAGACCCCTGAAGTGGCAGGCAAATAGTGCCCGAACGAAAACGGCAGTCACCGAGGTTACCGCCGTTCTTGTCACTCAGGTAGAGATAAGCATGCGAGGCCCCAGTGTCTCCGGGATTCGGCTATTCCAGGTCGCTACGATTTAGCCGGAAAGTGTTCGGGTTTATAAGTGAACGCCCACCACTTGAACGGATTCCAGTACGGGTTGTTCTTTGACGGCTTGAATTTCTTGATTCGCGCCATTTCTTCGCTGACATACTGTTCAGCCTCAGCTCTTACTGCGGTACGGACGTTATCGGTGATCTGAATATTTTGTGCGGATAAGTTCTCCAGGTAGATTTTTTCTACCTTGTCAATGGCAGCTTTTATCTCTTCAGGGGCCAGGTTGGCACTCAAGGTGCCGCTATAACCTTTGACAGGGCGGCCAATCAACTTTTGGAATTGAGCGGCAAACGAAGCATCCCCACCGGTTGCGGAATCACATGACAGCAGGCGCACGTTGTCGAACTCTTCCGGATGGATCCCTTTGCTGTGAAGCGTATCCAGCAATTCTTCCGGACTATTGAGCTTTCCATCATAAGAAACTTTTGCGACCCCGGTAGTCTCATCGACTTTACCGTGTACCAGTATGTTCAATCGCTGGGCCGAACCTTGTTTGTTCACATCCACGAACGTGTAAAGTTTATCGTTGATAGTGTTCAGGCTATCTATTTCTCCACTGAGAATACTGGTTTTTTCAGCAGTAGAAAAAAGGGCCTCGCCGACCGGCAGATTTTTAACCGTTTTCAGGGGCGGCAGTTCGACGCCGTCTACGTTGATAGATGCCGGGGGGACCTCTGGTCCACTCGACTCAATTTCATTTAAAGACGGGTCCGGATGACTATCGCCGGATACTTTCGAAACGCGTGTCAGCTCAAATTCGCTCTTCTGCGAATTATAGTTCCAGCGGTAGTCTTCAGTAACGGTGGAGTTGAACGTAATCGGAGTTTCACCCAGGCTCGCCTCGACCAAACCGGGTGCAACTTCGTGTGCCAGCATCAGGCTTGAGATGACGGCCGCAGCAGTTCCCCCTGTGCGCTCGCCTGCGGTCTTGCCATAGAGGCTGTCATGCACGCCAAACACGATATTGCCTATATTGCCAACAATGGGCAGATTACCAAAGGTTTTGCCCCAGGTGTCTTTCACCGACTTCCAGGCTTGCTGCGAGGCACCAAACACATCCGTCTGGTCGGCCCACACCGCATTGTTGGCGTTCTGCTCCTGATAGTGGGGGGCGATACCTTTGTTCAGATCGCCAAATTGCAGCCCATAACCTGCTTTTCGCGATTCGGTGTAGTTGAATAGCTCTCGTACCGGCACGGATTTATCTTTGTACCAGTGTTCGTACCCCGGATATCGCGACCGATTATCCTGGATCAGGCTGTCGAGCACCGCCCCGGCCGGTGGCCAGTGGGCATTGTGTCGCCCTTGCATATCACCGGTATTGAAACGGCGCATCAATTCATCACGATTGTCTTTGGCCCAGCTCGCAAATTCGTCATCGCCTTTTATCTCGCGGACAGCGCCGTTCTTCAAGTCGATCATGACTCCCTGATTGGGGCGATTGGCGGGATTGCCATCGTAAGGCGTGTAGGGGATAAAGGCATACCCGCTCATGGGGTAGCCGTAAATATTGGGGATAATCACTTGCCCATTCTTGTCCAGCGTGCGATTCACCGCTTCCTGGCCGGCAGGGCTTAACCTTGCGAAATTTTCCGTGTCACTACGAAGGCTCAGCAACGTGCCCCGTGTTACATAGGCGTCTGCTTTTCCCGATCGCTCTGCTATTGTTCCGGAGCCCTCGCGCATCGGCGCGGCTATGTCTTTCTCCCAGCGAGCTTGAAGTTGTCGGCCGAACGCTTCCAAATCATTGATTTTTGTCCGGTCTTTTTTTTCTATTTCCATTTCAGGAAAATTTAAAACCCCACCACGTGCGGGTCTGTCGTGCGCTAGAGCACCCGCTGCAATTTCCCATGCGAAATAAGTGTGTGTCTGGGTATCAGAGAGATTTTGTGCTGTGCCCATACCGACATAGGTATTGAACGTTACCGTGAACTTTTCATGCGGGTCGAACCCGGCTGCCAATAAACCCCCACTGAAGTATCCTGCGGGGTCCATGAACAGGCGCACGTTCTGGAACTTGACGTTTCGTTCGCCTTCAGTGCCACTTTCTATATTTTCGATCTGCGTCTTTACACGATTGGCATAGGCATCGATATGAGCCTCTCGCTCATTGTAGATATACCCATCGCCTGGCGCGTGAACAAAGTCGGGTCCGTAAATGGTTGCCTTGTAGATATCAGACTCGTTCCTAGAGGCAGTGCCAACGTTGTCCGTTTCATAAATATCGGTACTCTTCAATGGCGTTGGCGGTATCCGTTCCAGCGCCTCGGTACGTTGTTCTTGAGTCGTACCGGGTAGCGGGTTTTTTGGGTAATGGACAATGTTAAGTTGAGCTGAGCTTGTCATTTCAGATTACCTGGCTGGATGTTGATTGCACGCATCTGCACCGCCATAAACTGTGGATGAGGAGTACGGTGATCTACGCCATGAGTGGTGCAGCGTCCAGGCGTGTTCCGCTCGTTGAGGGTGAGGATGTAGTTGTCCATTGCACGGGTTATAAGTTGAAAAGATTTATCACCAACGCACTTCAATGTGTCCGGACCAGCACACGCCCGGCGATTAAGCATTTTCTGAAGCTGGTAACCGGTTATTACCGCTGAAACTTCTTGAATTAAGTGCCAGGCAAAAAAATGCTGCCCGAAGGCAGCGGCATTGCAGTCCTGCTCCTTGAAATGGCAGGTGAACGCTACACGAACGAGAACGGCGGTCACCACGATTGCCGCCGTTCGGGTTACCCAGGTTGAGATAAGCGCCTGCGTCGCGGCGATCGCCTTAAAACACCTGTGCGCCGCCATAAACGGTGGACTGTATCCACCGCGGGTCCATAGGATCGCTCCAGACGTGCCGAGGCGGCGTACCACCATCTCCGATCAGGATTTGCCGGCCCTCGTCGCTCCATTCCTGCATGCGTTGTGCGAATTGGCCGTGGTACTCGTTGGCCGGACAAGTGATACCGGCCCATGGGTCCACTATCCACGCATCAGCCCATTCGGGCTCGGCAAATCCAGCGGTCAAGAGGTTAGGCTGACTTGCGGGGCCGCCGACCACGCTGAAGGTGTGTCCCTGCACTTGTGCAATGCGGGCAAAGCCGCCACTGGCGTTAACGGTATCGGTGGCGACCCTGGCCATCTGGTCGCAATTGCCGGCCCCCGTTTTCAGGATGACCTCCGAGTAGTTGGGCGCGCCGGTTCGAGTGTATAGCCAGGTCACTATTTCATTGGCCACGTCGCTGCGCAGACTGTTACCGGCATCGGCCAGGGTTTTCTGGTTGGCCGACCGTATACCGGTTGTCTGGAACTGTTCCTCCACCGTTCTCTTGCCCCAACGGGCGTAGGCCTTGTTTTGCTCGTTGACCGTGAGCTGCCCGAAATAGTGAGGCTTTTGAAGGGGCTCAAGTTGTATGGTCTTGGCGGCCACCTCTACCTTCTTGTCCCAGGCATAGACTGCCAGTAGAACTTCACGTTTCTTTTCATCGGACAGTCCGGCCAGGACTCGGTCCAGTTGGGTGGCTTGATCGGGTGTGAAGTTGTATTCAAGGCTCAGTTTTTTTGCCAGTGAGTCCAGGGAGGGCAGTATCACCAGATCGTTATTGTGGGTTTTTCCGGAAATGTCACGATAGAGGTCCTTGTACTCGTCATGCAGCCTGATGATGTCCCGGCTGGCCGGATCGGTGTTTGCGGCGATGCGTTGAAAGTTGAGCGCAGGGTTCGAACCGTCGTATTCGGCCACGTAGTAAATGCCGGTATCGCCCTCGACCACCACATAATCTATTCCTGCGTAGGGTATTTTTATGCCCCTCAGGACGCGCTGGTCATCACTGAGATCACTGATCTGGTCCAGCTTTACAACCACGGTTTCCTGGTTGAGCGCCCGTGGTTGACCGATATCTTCATAGCCGAAGTCCGGCTCATTGAGCACCACCCCGCTGGTTTGGTTGCGGTAGGTAACCGGCGTGTGCCCGGGCACCGACATCAGCTCCTGGCTGGATGTGTCGCTCACTCTATACAGCCTGTGCTCATGCACCACGGTCCGCGCGCCTTCCTGCGTTGGGGCGCCCGGCAAGAGACGCCGATGCTCAAGTGCCTGGGCGTCTTGAGCGACCGATGTATCGGCGTCCTCGATCATTTTTGTGTAGCACAAGCTGTCAATGTTGCGCTTTACGCGGCGCCCAACCGGCGCACAAACGGCTTCAAAATCCTCCAGCGGCTCGGCATGCTCGGTAGGCCCCATCTTGGTCAAGGCGTCCGGTTGTGCGGGGTCGTAGCGGTAAACGTCATCCCCGACCACTACATCGGTATGGGTTGCACGCTTGATCAGGAAGGTCTGGTCTGCGGACAGGCCCTCAGGTACCAGCACGCTTGCCCCTGCAGCTCCCGGCTCGACTTCGCGCGTGAGGGCGATGCGGGTGGAGGACTCAAGGGCTTTCGAGGCCCTCTCTATCCCTTTCTCCACCAGTGAAGTTGCGCCCGAAGCCACCGTCGGCAGCGCATTGAGCACTCCGAACACGATATGGTCGGCCCCGCCTTTCTTGCCGTGCTTGACGTCATCGATGCCGATACCGGCCTCCGCTACGCCGGAGGCGACGTAGAACACCTCGAGGGCCACGGCGACTTCGGGCATCACCAGTGCCAGCGGCGTCATCAGCATCGCGACCTTGGTGGCGGTTTCCAGGCCTTTGAGGATGTTGGCTTTGGTCACGTCGCTGTCGGTGACGATTTGGGTCTCGGCATCCTTGTACGAGCGATCTTTCTGGCGGGCAGTAATGGCCTCGAATGGGTCCTGGGCGAGGGGTTCGGTGGTGATGAAAGTCTGCGGGTTGAATTCATTCAGGCGCTCCAACACATCGGCATCCGGCGCGTCTTTGCGGTGCCAGCCACCCAGCCCGGTCAGTGTCTGGTTCACGCCGTCGGAGAACGTCCGGTCGGCCTGGTCACGCAGCGTGAAATGGGTTGAAAGGGCTTCGCGCTTGGTGGGGTCGGCAGCTTGCTCAGCCAGCCAGTTTTTCATCTGGGCCTGGCTGTCAAAGCGATGAATAGGCGACGAGTTGCCGGGAATATACAAAAGCGTGGGGCTGATGATCTTGCCGTCATCGGTGACCTTGGGGTTTTTGTCGGTGATGTACAGCAGGTCCGAAGATTGAAAACCGTTGATGCTGAGCAGACCCATTTCCAGGCCTGGGTCCTGGGCGGCAGAGGCTTTCAGGTCCTCGACGCGGAGGTTCGACCAGTCTTTATCGGTGGTCAAGTTCGCTGCGCGTAGCGCCAGTTCCTTGTCGCTTGGGCTCAGGCTGCCGGTCTTTTCCTGGAGCAGGATGGCGGCAACGAAGGAGGCCTTGGTCAATGCCGTGTATTTGCTTTCGTGGCTGGGCCAGAACGTATCCAGGAATGTTTTATACGGCGCGGCGCGTTCGGTGTTCCACACCAATTCCCTGAATTGCTCCGGGGTCTTTTTGATCCGCATCGACTCGTTGTATTGCTGGCGCTGGCCGGGCGGGGAGGCGCGGTATATAAACTCATAGGTCTGCTGGGCATTGACGGCAGAGTCAATGGCAAGCCCCGCCTGGCCCAGCGGCGAAAACGTCAGTAGCCGTTCCAGCCAGGTATGCAGGGTCGTGCGTGTTTTTTCCTCGGGCGTCTGGTGTTCATCGGTGTTGTTTTTTTTCTGCACATCTTGCAGGGCCGCCTGGGTCAAGGTTATCCGGTTCAGTACCTTTGCATTGCGAGGAGGCCTTCCCCGTGTCGGGTCGTAGTTGAAGGTAGTAATAAACGTGTTGTCCGGATCAACGTCCTCGCCCCACTTTTTCTTGATTTCGGCCTTGATAAGGTTGGCGGTGCTTTCCAGGGGCGTCTCGAACCCTGTCGTTGCACTGCGAATGTAGTTTTCGACTGTCTTGTTGTATGGCAATCCCGGGATCAACACGTCGTGAGTGTGACGGCGGGGTCGTGATGCGGGAGTGTCG
This sequence comes from Pseudomonas sp. P7758, assembly GCF_013386485.1. Taxonomy (NCBI): domain Bacteria; kingdom Pseudomonadati; phylum Pseudomonadota; class Gammaproteobacteria; order Pseudomonadales; family Pseudomonadaceae; genus Pseudomonas; species Pseudomonas sp. P7758. The sequence continues at coordinate 33,106 of NZ_JACARS010000111.1, forward strand.
GTGGCCCGATCGGCTGCCTTTACGGGCTGCCCTGGCGAATATGTCTGCCGTGAAGTATCCGTACCTTGGCGGGGTTTTCCCTGTTCTTCGGCAATACCTGCCGAGGAGGGGGTATCAAGGAAGAAGCCGTTGTTTGCCGCGATGGAACCTATGGTGGTCATATGACAAATCCTGATGTGCATGGTGTGCAGGAATGATGTGATGTCCGCCATAGGTGGTTCAGCGTGTAGGCGTGTTCCGTTCTTTGATGGGGAAGATGTAGTTCGCCGTTACGCGGGTTATAAGCTGAAAAGATTTATCGCCGGTGCGCTTCAAGGTGTGTGGACCAGAACACTCTCAGCCATTGAGTATTTTCTTAAGCTGATATCCGGTTATTACCGCTGATACTTCTTGAATGAAGTGCGCAGGCAAAAAAAAACGCTGCCCGTGGGCAGCGTCATTGCAACTGGGGTACCACTCGATCAAGGCATCTGGACTTCGATCACGCCATCTGCGGTCATGTTGACCTGGCTGGTGCCGGCTTCGACTTCCGGCGTCGGTGCCGAATCCATCGCTGCGGCTTTCATCATCATCCCGCCGCGGGCATACGGCTGTGGATAACCGTTGGTGTTGAAGTTCAGATTGACGATCTTGTAGCCCTTGCCGCCCAGCGCATCGGTGGCCAGTTGTGCACGGGCCTTGAATGCGGTGACCGCTTCTTTAAGCAGGGCATCTTCGCTGGCCTTGCGGGTCGGGTTGGCGATGGCGAAGTCCATGCTGTCCATTTTCAGGTTGGTCAGCATGTCGCCGGTGAGCTTGGACAGGGCGGCGAAGTCGGCACTTTCCATGCGCAGCTCAGCGCGTTCACGCCAGCCGGTGATTTTCTGGTTCTTGTTGTCGTAGATCGGGTAGCTGTTGCGGCTACCCTGGCGCAGGGTCACGCCTTTGACTTCGCGGGCCTGGGCCAGCGCCTTGTTCATGGTGGTGGTGATTTCGGCGGCAAGCTTGGCCGGGTCGGTGTTCTGCGACTCGGTGTACAGGGTGACGATCATCTGGTCGCGCGCCACTTCCTGGCTGACTTCGGCACGCAGGGAAATCTGGTTGTAATGCAGTTCGTCAGCGGCCATGGCCGGCAGGCTGGCGAGGGTAGCGGCGCCGAGGGTGAGGGTGGCTGCACTGCGAATGAAACGAGACATGTAAGCTCCTTGAGATGTTCGTGTTCGGTAAGACTGTAGACGCAAGGTTTCAGTTCTTCGGGTTTACACATTCGCTACAAGTTGGCGGATGCCGACGAACGGTCATGATCCTGACCCCTGCGTCAAAGAGCCACACACGCCGTGCCAGCGCTGTCGCTTCGTTTATACTCCGTGCGATCCGCCTGCAGCGCTCATCGGGAGAGCTCATGCTCGCCGCCGTAAAACTGACTTCCGCCACCCGCCAGAACCTTTGGCGCCTGACGTTCATCCGCACCCTGGTGCTGGCCGCACAGGCCGGTTCGGTGGGGCTCGCCTATTGGTTCAAGCTGCTGCCGCTGCCCTGGTTGCAGTTGGCCGTGACCCTCGGCTTCTCCACGGTGCTGTGTGTATTTACCGTCATCCGGCTGCGCACCACGTGGCCTGTGACCGAGCTGGAATACGCCCTGCAACTGGCCTGCGACCTGTTTATCCACAGTGTGTTGCTGTACTTCTCCGGCGGCTCCACCAACCCGTTCGTGTCCTATTACCTGGTGCCACTGACCATCGCGGCGGTGACCTTGCCGTGGCGTTATTCGGTGGTGCTGTCGGGTATTGCCCTGACCCTGTACACCCTGCTGCTGGCACAGTTCTACCCGTTGCAGACCTTCCCCATCGCCCGGGAAAACCTGCAGATCTACGGCATGTGGCTGAGCTTTGCCCTGTCGGCGGCGGTCATCACCTTTTTTGCCGCACGAATGGCGGAAGAGCTGCGCCGCCAGGAAGAACTGCGCGCCATTCGCCGCGAAGAAGGCCTGCGTGACCAGCAGCTGCTGGCCGTTGCCACCCAGGCCGCCGGCGCGGCCCACGAATTGGGCACGCCGCTGGCGACCATGAGCGTACTGCTCAAGGAAATGACCCAGGACCATCACGACCCGGCCCTGCAAGACGACCTGAGCGTGCTGCAGGAACAGGTCAAGCAGTGCAAGCTGACCTTGCAGCAGTTGGTGCGCGCCGCCGAGGCCAATCGCCGCCTGGCGGTGGAGATGCAAGACGTCACCCAGTGGCTGGACGAAGCCCTGAACCGCTGGCACCTGATGCGTCCCGAAGCCAGTTACCGGTTCCACCTGCTGGGCCAGGGCACGGTGCCGCGCATGGCGCCGCCGCCGGACCTGACCCAGGCGCTGCTGAACCTGCTGAACAACGCCGCCGATGCCTGCCCGGAAGGGTTGGAAGTGACCCTGGACTGGGATGCGGAAGACTTCACCATCAGCATTCGCGACCACGGCGCCGGTGTGCCGCTGGCGATTGCCGAGCAGATCGGCAAGCCCTTCTTTACCACCAAGGGCAAAGGCTTCGGCCTGGGCCTGTTTTTGAGCAAGGCCAGCGTGACCCGCGCGGGCGGCTCAGTGAAACTCTATAGTCATGAGGAAGGCGGTACGCTCACCGAGCTGCGCCTGCCCCGTGTCGCACGAGGAGACATCGATGAGTGACGAGATCCAAGTCGAAGGCGAAGAACTGCCGCACCTGCTGCTGGTAGATGACGACGCCACCTTTACCCGCGTGATGGCCCGCGCCATGAGCCGTCGTGGCTTTCGCGTCAGCACCGCAGGTTCCGCCGAGGAAGGCCTGGCCATCGCCACGGCCGACCTGCCGGAATACGCGGCCCTGGACCTGAAAATGGACGGCGACTCCGGCCTGGTGCTGCTGCCCAAGCTGCTGGAGCTGGACCCGGAAATGCGCGTGGTGATCCTCACCGGCTATTCCAGCATTGCCACCGCCGTCGAGGCGATCAAGCGTGGCGCCTGCAACTACCTGTGCAAGCCGGCAGATGCCGACGACGTGCTGGCCGCCTTGCTCTCCGAGCACGCCGACCTCGACACCCTGGTGCCGGAAAACCCGATGTCGGTGGACCGCCTGCAGTGGGAACACATCCAGCGGGTGTTGACCGAGCACGAAGGCAACATCTCCGCCACGGCCCGCGCCCTGGGCATGCATCGTCGAACGTTGCAGCGCAAGTTGCAGAAACGCCCGGTTCGACGTTGAACGGCGACTGAACAATCTGCTTCAGGCCGCACGGAGCCCTGAACCGATCGTCTATGATCGGTTCAAACGCCTGTTATTTTTTTCCTACCGAGCCTGAACAATGAATCAGAACGCTGAGTATTCCGCGGTCAATGACGCGGTGCGTGGGCAATTTTTAAGGAAAGTCTGGGCGCTGATCACCCCCTACTGGCGCAGTGAGGAGAAGTTCAAGGCCTGGCTGTTGTTGCTGGTGGTGCTGGGGCTTTCGCTGTTCAGTGTGGCCGTGTCGGTGTGGTTCAACAGCTGGAACCGCGACTTCTATAACGCCCTGGAAAAGAAGGACTACGACGCCTTCACCCACCTGCTGATGTATTTCAGCGTGATCGCCGTGGTGGCGATCGTCACCGGGGTGTTCACTTCCTATTTGCAGCAAATGCTCACCATCCGCTGGCGGCGCTGGCTGACTGAAACCTACTTCGCCAAGTGGCTGAGCGAGAAGAACTACTACCACCTGGAATATGGCGGCTACACCGATAACCCCGACCAACGTATTTCCGAAGACCTCAACGCCTTTACCAGCAGCACCCTGAGCCTGGGCCTGGGGTTTATCAGTAACCTGGTGAGCCTGGTGTCGTTCTCGGTGATCCTGTGGGGCGTGTCCGGCAGTATCGAGGTTTGGGGCATCACGATTCCCGGCTATATGTTCTGGGCGGCACTGGTATATGCCGTGCTGGGCAGTTGGTTGACCCACTTGATTGGTCGAAAACTGATCGGCTTGAGCAACCGCCAGCAACGCTTCGAGGCCGACTTGCGTTTCAGCCTGGTGCGGGTGCGCGAGAACGCGGAAAGCATCGCGCTGTTCAATGGCGAGCCGAATGAACACCAGCAACTGAGTGCACGTTTCGGGCGGGTGTGGAGCAACTTCTGGAGCATCATGCAGCTCAAGAAGCGCCTGAACTTTTTCACCAGTGGTTACTCGCAGATTGCGATCATCTTCCCGTTTGTGGTGGCAGCGCCGCGTTACTTTTCCGGCCAGATAGAGCTGGGCGTGCTGATGCAAGTGGCCAGTGCGTTTGGCAGCGTGCAGGGTAGCCTGAGCTGGTTTGTCGACGCGTACACCGTGTTGGCCAGCTGGCGTGCGACCTGTGATCGTCTGCTGAGCTTTGGCGAGGCGATGGAAGAAAACGAAGGCCGCAACATGGGCATCGAGTTGCAACGCCAGGGCGGCAATTTGCAGATGAGCAACCTCAGCCTCGATCTGGCGGATGGTCGTCACCTGCTGGATGGCGCCAACCTGACGGTTGCCGAGGGTGAGCGATTGATGCTCAGCGGGCGTTCCGGCAGCGGCAAGTCAACCTTGCTGCGGGCCATGGGCAATCTCTGGCCAAACGGCCACGGCAACATCCGCTTGCCGGCCGAGCGTTATCTGTTCCTGCCGCAAAAGCCGTACCTGCCGATTGGTACCTTGCGGGGTGTGTTGAGTTATCCACAGGAGGAGGGCGCGTACCCGGCGCAACGTTATGCACAGGTCCTGGAAGCCTGCCGCCTGGCGCACCTGATTCCACGCTTGGACGAAGCCAATCACTGGCAGCGCATGCTGTCGCCGGGTGAGCAACAGCGCCTGGCGTTTGCGCGGGCGCTGTTGTTTGAACCGCAATGGCTGTACATGGACGAGGCCACCTCGGCGATGGACGAGGAAGATGAGGCGGCGCTGTATCAGGCGTTGATCGATGAATTGCCGGGGTTGAGCATCGTCAGCGTCGGGCACCGCAGCAGCCTCAAGCGTTTCCATGGGCGGCATGTGCGGATCGAGAACGGGCAGCTACAAGAACAGCCAGTGTCCTGAAGTCGGACTCGGTCAATGTGGGAGCGGGCTTGCTCGCGAATACGGTGGGTCAGTTAATACATCGGGTGACTGATAGACCGCATTCGCGAGCAAGCCCGCTCGCACATTGGATCAGTGTCGTCTGGTCGACCTGGTGCCAACAAAAAAGCCCGGCTGATCATCGATCAGCCGGGCTTTTTTATGCCGCTTGAAAAGCTATTACTTCTTCAAGCCGTAATGCTCATCCAGCATCCCCGGGGCATTTGGCGTTTTTGGCGCGTAATCCCGTGGCGGTTCCTGATTTTCCCGCGGAGGGGTCAGGCGTTCCCGTGGAGCGTGCGGTGCATCGGAATGCAGCGCGGCCAGCAGGCGCTGGCGGGTGATGTCGTCCAGGGCCAGGCGGTTGGCACCCTCGGCGAGATGATCCTGTACTTCCTGATAGCTCTGAGTGAGCTTTTTCACCAGGGTCGCGGTGCTGTTGAAGTGGGTAACAACCTCGTTCTGATAACTGTCAAAACGTTCCTGAATGTCATCCAGCTGACGCTGCGTGCGGTTAGGCGCGGCATTCGGCAGCAGGCGGGCAACCAGGAATCCAATGGCGACACCGGCAACCAAGGCGAGAGTCGGCAACAACCAAACTAAGAGCGAGTGTTCCACGAGTCCTTCCTCTATAAACGGCTTTGCTTTACGTTAACGGCTCGGACCTGCGCTGTATACCGCGATTAAGCTCGCAATGATGCCATGCACAGACTTTTAGCTAGACGAGTCGACCCCTTGAGAGGTCACGGAGTTCCTTCCTTGCTGATGCGTGAAACCCCCGTTTTGATCGATGGCCCGGTAGGCCAACTGGACGCCCTGTATCTGGATCACCCCGAGCCACGTGGCCTGGCGCTGATCTGTCACCCGAACCCGGTGCAGGGCGGCACCATGCTCAACAAAGTCGTATCGACCCTGCAACGCACCGCGCGCGATGCCGGCTTGATCACGTTACGTTTCAATTATCGCGGTGTCGGCACCAGTGCCGGTACGCACGATATGGGCACCGGTGAAGTCGACGACGCCGAAGCGGCAGCCACCTGGCTGCGTGAAAAGCATCCCGACCTGCCGATCACCCTGCTGGGTTTTTCCTTCGGCGGGTTTGTCGCGGCCACCCTCGGCGGCCGCCTGGAAGCCAAGGGCGAAAAACTCGCGCACCTGTTCATGGTGGCCGCGGCGGTGATGCGCCTGCGGGATAACGACGTGTTGCCACAAGGCTGCCCATTGACCGTGATCCAGCCGGAAACCGACGAAGTGGTCGACCCGCAACTCGTCTACGACTGGTCCGCGGCCCTGAATCGCCCCCATGAGCTGCTGAAAGTGGCAGAATGCGGACACTTTTTTCATGGCAAGCTGACCGATCTCAAGGATCTTGTGCTGCCACGTCTTTCGAATTGATGACAAGCGATCACCCATGACGACCCGTACCCGCATCCTCACCGGCATCACCACCACCGGCACGCCGCACCTGGGCAACTACGCCGGCGCGATTCGCCCGGCGATCCTTGCCAGCCAGGACGCCAACGCCGACTCCTTCTACTTCCTGGCCGACTACCACGCCCTGATCAAGTGCGATGACCCGCAGCGCATCCAGCGCTCGCGCATGGAAATCGCCGCGACCTGGCTGGCCGGTGGCCTGGATGTGAACCGGGTAACCTTCTACCGCCAGTCCGACATCCCGGAAATCCCCGAGCTGACCTGGCTGCTGACCTGCGTGGCGGCCAAGGGCCTGCTCAACCGTGCGCACGCCTACAAGGCCTCGGTGGACAAGAACCTGGAGAACGGCGAAGACCCGGATGCGGGGATCACCATGGGCCTGTACAGCTACCCGGTGCTGATGGCTGCGGACATCCTGATGTTCAACGCCCACAAGGTGCCGGTCGGTCGTGACCAGATCCAGCACGTGGAAATGGCTCGCGACATCGGCCAGCGCTTCAACCACCTGTTCGGCAAGGGTAAAGAATTCTTCACCATGCCCGAAGCGCTGATCGAAGAAAGCGTCGCCACCTTGCCGGGCCTGGATGGCCGCAAGATGTCGAAGAGCTACGACAACACCATCCCGTTGTTCACCAGCGCCAAGGACATGAAGGACGCGATCTCGCGGATCGTCACCGACTCCCGCGCGCCGGGCGAAGCCAAGGATCCGGACAACTCGCACCTGTTCACCCTGTACCAGGCGTTTGCCACCCAGGCCCAGGAAGAAGAGTTCCGCGGTGAACTGCTGCAAGGCCTGGGCTGGGGCGAGGCGAAGAACCGTCTGTTCCAACTGCTGGACGGCCAACTGGGCGAAGCGCGCGAGCGTTATCACCAACTGATGTCGCGCCCGTCGGACATGGAAGACCTGCTGCTGGTCGGCGCCCGCAAAGCCCGCGCCGTGGCTGCACCGTTCCTGGCCGAACTGCGTGAAGCGGTGGGCCTGCGCTCGTTCGTCAATCCGGTCGCCGTGGCTGCCACCACCAAGAAGAAAGCTGCGAAAGCCGCGCGCTTTGTCAGCTTCCGCGAAGACGACGGCAGCTTCCGCTTCCGTTTGCTGGCGGCCGAAGGCGAGCAACTGCTGCTGTCGCGCAACTTTGCCGACGGTAAAACCGCAGGCGCCGTAACCAAGCAGCTGCAATCGGGTCAGGCGCTGGATGTACGCAGTGAAGCCTCGAGCTTCAGCGTGTGGCTGGACGGTGAAGTCGTCGCCGATAGCCCGGCGTTCGCCGACAGCGCCTCGCGGGATGCGGCGATCGAAGCCTTGCGCGTTGCGTTGACCCCAATCGAGGATTGACCCGACCAAGGGTTGATTGCCATTCTTCAGGGCCGTCGTTACAGTGGCGGCCCGTTTTTGTTGCCTTGCTAACGAATTATGACGCCCCTAGAACGATATCAAGCTGATCTGAAACGCCCTGAATTCTTCCATGACGCTGCCCAGGAAACTGCGGTGCGCCATTTGCAGCGCCTGTACGACGACCTGGTCCAGGCCTCGCAGAACAAGCCGGGCATGTTCAGCAAGCTGTTTGGCAAGAAAGACCATACGCCGGTCAAGGGCCTGTATTTCTGGGGTGGTGTTGGCCGGGGCAAGACTTACCTGGTGGACACCTTCTTCGAAGCGCTGCCGTTCAAGGAAAAGGTCCGCACCCACTTCCACCGCTTCATGAAGCGCGTGCATGAAGAGATGAAGACCCTGCCGGGCGAAAAGAACCCGCTGACCATCATCGCCAAGCGCTTCTCGGAAGAAGCCCGGGTGATCTGTTTCGATGAGTTCTTCGTGTCCGACATCACCGACGCGATGATCCTCGGCACCCTGATGGAAGAGTTGTTCAAGAACGGCGTGACCCTTGTCGCCACCTCGAACATCGTGCCCGACGGCCTGTACAAGGACGGCCTGCAACGCGCGCGTTTCCTGCCGGCCATCGCCCTGATCAAGCAGAACACCGACATCGTCAACGTCGACAGCGGCGTCGACTACCGCCTGCGTCACCTTGAACAAGCCGAACTGTTCCACTACCCGCTCAACGAAGTGGCCCAGGAAAGCCTGCGCAAGAGCTTCCGCGCGCTGACGCCGGAATGCACCCAGGCGATTGAAAACGACAAGCTGATCATCGAAAACCGCGAAATCATCGCACTGCGCACCTGCGATGACGTGGCCTGGTTCGAATTCCGCGAACTGTGCGACGGCCCTCGCAGCCAGAACGACTACATCGAACTGGGCAAGATCTTCCACGCGGTGATCCTGAGCGGTGTCGAGCAGATGAGCGTCACCACCGACGACATCGCGCGGCGCTTTATCAACATGGTCGACGAATTCTACGACCGCAACGTCAAGCTGATCATCTCGGCGGAAGTCGAGCTCAAGGACCTCTACACCGGCGGCCGCTTGAACTTCGAATTCCAGCGCACCTTGAGCCGCTTGCTGGAAATGCAGTCCCACGAGTTTCTGTCGCGGGCGCACAAGCCGTAAGCGATGTGCTTGAAATGAAAAAGGCCCGCAGCGATGCGGGCCTTTTTTTATGCAAATTTCCAGGTCAACAGAAAGCAACTGTGGGAGCCGGGCTTGCCCGCGATAGCGGTCTGTCGGTTGATGCCGCTGGTGCCTGGCACGCCGCCATCGCAGGCAAGCCAGCTCCCACATTTTTACTGCGTATACCCTTTGGTTACGCGGCCTGCTGGAACTGCTGGCGATACTGGTTGGGCGACAGCTCGGTATGCTGGCGGAACAGCCGCGCAAAGAAGCTCGCGTCGTCGTAGCCCACCTCGTAACTGATGGTCTTGATGCTTTTGCGGCTGCCGGACAGCAGGCCCTTGGCTGTCTCGATGCGCAACCGTTGCAGGTAGTGCAGCGGCTTGTCACCGGTGGCGGTCTGGAAGCGGCGCATGAAGTTGCGGATGCTCATGCCGTGTTCCCGGGCCACGTCTTCGAAGCGGAACTTGTCGGCGAAGTGCTCTTCGAGCCAATGCTGGATCTGCAGGATGATCACGTCCTGGTGCAGCTTCTGCCCGCCAAAACCGATGCGCCCGGGGGCGTAGCTGCGTTGCACTTCGTAGAGGATGTCGCGGGCCACGGCCTGGGCGATGTTGGCGCCGCAGAAGCGTTCGATCAGGTAGATGTAGAGGTCGCAGGCTGAAGTGGTGCCGCCGGCGCAGTAGAGGTTGTCGGCGTCGGTCAGGTGCTTGTCCTGGTTCAGCTGCACCTTGGGAAAGCGTTCGGTGAAAGCGTTGAAGAAGCGCCAATAGGTGGTCGCTTCCTTGCCATCCAGCAGGCCGGCTTCGGCGAGCCAGAACACCCCGGTGGCTTCGCCGCACAGCACCGCGCCACGGGCGTGTTGTTCACGCAGCCAGGGCAGCACTTGGGGGTAGCGTTGGCACAACGAGTCGAAATCGTCCCAGAAGGCCGGGAGCACGATGATGTCGGCGTTTTCGAGGCCGCCGTCCACCGGCATGATCACATCGCTGAAGCTGCGCACCGACTGCCCGTCGGGGCTGACCAGGCGGGTTTCGAAGGCGGGGGTGAGGCCCTGGCCCAGCTGTTTGCCGTAGCGCAGGCTCGCGAGGTGGAAGAAATCCTTGGCTTGCATGAGGGTTGAAGCGAATACCCGATCAATGGCCAAAATGCTGACGCGCCGTAAGGGCGTGGAGATTTGGTTAGACATAATTTCATTTATTCTTATAGGGGAAAGTGGTCACCAGACGGCTGGATCGTCTTATTTTTTGTCGCATGTGTCCAGTGTCCTGTGACGCCTTCGCGGCTTAGGCTCTGTGATCCCGGTCTTGTCCGACAATTCACACAGGTGACCCATGATTCCCAGAACCTTGTTCAGCTCGGAGCACGAACTCTTCCGCCAGAGCGTGCGCACCTTCCTCGAAAAAGACGCGGCGCCGTTCCACGGACAATGGGAAAAGCAGGGCTACATCGACCGCAACCTGTGGAACAAGGCGGGGGAGGCGGGGATGCTCTGCTCGCATTTGCCGGAAGAGTACGGCGGCCTCGGGGCGGACTTTCTCTACAGCGCGGTGGTGATCGAGGAGATCAGTCGCCTGGGATTGACCGGGATTGGTTTCTCCCTGCATTCGGACATTGTTGCGCCCTACATCCTGCATTACGGCAGTGAGGCGCTGAAGCACAAGTACCTGCCCAAGCTGATCTCCGGGGAAATGGTCACGGCGATTGCCATGACCGAGCCGGGGGCCGGGTCCGACCTGCAAGGGGTCAAGACTACGGCGGTGCTGGATGGCGATGAATACGTGATCAACGGCTCCAAGACGTTCATCACCAATGGCTTCCTGGCTGATCTGGTGATCGTCGTGGCCAAGACCGATCCCAAGGCCGGCGCCAAGGGCACCAGTCTGTTTCTGGTGGAGGCCAACACGCCGGGCTTCGACAAGGGCAAGCGCCTGGAGAAGGTCGGGATGAAGGCCCAGGATACATCGGAGCTGTTCTTCCAGGATGTGCGGGTGCCCAAGGAGAATCTGCTGGGCCAGGCGGGGATGGGCTTTGCCTACCTGATGCAGGAGTTGCCGCAGGAGCGTTTGACGGTGGCGATTGGTGCGCTGTCGTCAGCTGAGGCGGCGTTGCAATGGACGCTGGAATACACCCGGGACCGCAAGGCGTTCGGCAAGGCGATCATCGACTTCCAGAACACCCGATTCAAACTGGCGGAGATTGCCACTGAAACCCAGATCGGCCGGGTGTTTGTCGACAAGTGCATGGAGTTGCACCTGGAAGGCAAGCTCGATGTGCCCACGGCAGCGATGGCCAAATACTGGGCCACGGACCTGCAGTGCAAGGTGCTGGATGAGTGTGTGCAACTGCACGGCGGGTATGGGTTTATGTGGGAATACCCGATTGCGCGGGCGTGGGCAGATGCGCGGGTGCAGCGGATTTATGCGGGGACGAATGAGATCATGAAGGAGATTATTGCGCGGGCGCTTTGAATTCTTGGTGTTTTTGAGGGCCTCTTCGCGAGCAAGCCCGCTCCCACATTCGACTGCATTCCAAAGGTGGAACTCGGTGGAATGTGGGAGCGGGCTTGCTCGCGAAGGCGGTCTAGAGATCAATCAAGGCGCAGGATTCGGATGATCCTTCTGAATCGCCTCAATCCCTGCCAGCACCTCATCCGACAGTTTCAGGTCGGCACTGGCGATGTTGCTGTCCAGCTGCTCCAGGGTCGTGGCGCCAATGATGTTGCTGGTCACGAACGGTTGTTGGGTCACAAACGCCAATGCCATCTGCGCCGGGTCCAGGCCGTGCTCACGGGCCAGTGCCACGTAACGGCTGCATGCAGCCTCCGATTGCGCATTGAAGTAGCGGCAGAAGCGGCTATAGAGACTCAGGCGGCCCTTGGCCGGGCGTGCGCCACCTTCGTACTTGCCGCTGAGCATGCCGAACGCCAGCGGTGAATACGCCAGCAAACCGCACTGTTCACGGATGGCGATCTCCGCCAGGCCCACTTCAAAGCTGCGGTTGAGCAGGTTGTAGGGATTCTGGATCGACACCGCGCGGGTCCAGCCACGGGCTTCGGCCAGGGCCAGGAACTTCATGGTGCCCCACGGGGTTTCGTTGGACAGGCCGATGTGGCGGATCTTGCCGGCCTTGACCTGCTCATCCAGGGCTTCGAGGGTTTCTTCCAGCGGCGTCAGGTCTTCTTCGGCCTTGTGCTTGTAGCCCAGTTGGCCGAAAAAGTTGGTGCTGCGTTCCGGCCAGTGCAGCTGGTAGAGGTCGATCCAGTCGGTTTGCAGGCGCTTGAGGCTCGCGTCCAGGGCTTCGGCGATGTGCTTGCGGTTGTGCTTGAGGCTGCCATCGCGGATGTAGTCGATGGTGTTGCCGGGGCCGGCGATCTTGCTGGCGAGGATCCAGTCGGCACGGTCGCCGCGGCTTTTGAAGTAATTACCGATGTAGCGCTCGGTGGTGGCGTAGGTGTCGGCCTTGGGCGGCACCGGGTACATTTCCGCGGTGTCGAGGAAGTTGATCCCCGCGGCCTTGGCCCGTTCGATCTGTGCGAAGGCCTCTGCCTCGATGTTCTGCTCGCCCCAGGTCATGGTGCCCAAGGCTATCGCGCTCACGTTCAGATCGGTTCGGCCCAGCTGTCGATAGTCCATCGGGTACTCCTTCGGGGAAAACAATCATAAAAGCAGGTTGAAATTTTTTTGGCAATCTGCATAATTGCCCACCTCTTTCTGCAGTGGAAGTGATGCGCCGCCTGCCGAAGAATCTTGCCGTTGAACGGACGCGCCGACCCGAGCCCCCGATAGCGTCTGTATCCGGCTGCCTTTGACTTGTCAAAGTACGCACTATTCAGTAAGATCCGCCGTCTAATTTACAGGGCGGCCCCTGAGGCTATTAAAGAATGACAACTTTTACTGCAAAACCAGAAACAGTTCAGCGCGACTGGTTTGTCGTCGACGCCGCTGGTCAGACCCTGGGTCGTCTGGCCACTGAAGTCGCCAGCCGTCTGCGTGGCAAGCACAAGCCTGAGTACACCCCTCACGTTGATACCGGTGACTACATTGTCATCATCAACGCCGAGCAGGTACGTGTTACCGGCAACAAAGCGCAAGACAAAATGTACTACCGTCACTCCGGTTTCCCAGGCGGTATCAAGTCTTCGAACTTCGAAGGCCTGATCTCCAAAAAGCCTGAAGCCCCGATTGAAATCGCGGTCAAAGGTATGCTGCCGAAGGGCCCACTGGGTCGCGACATGTATCGCAAGCTGAAAGTCTATGCGGGCGCTGCTCACCCTCATGCTGCTCAGCAGCCCCAAGAACTGAAGTTTTAACGGAATAGTTCATTATGTCGGCGACTCAAAATTACGGCACTGGCCGTCGCAAAACCGCTACCGCTCGCGTTTTCCTGCGTCCGGGTACTGGTAACATCTCGATCAACAACCGCACTCTGGAAAATTTCTTCGGTCGCGAAACTGCCCGCATGGTAGTTCGTCAGCCGCTGGAATTGACCGAGACCGTTGAAAAGTTCGACATCTACGTCACCGTTATCGGTGGCGGTGTAAGTGGTCAAGCTGGCGCAATCCGCCACGGTATCACTCGCGCTCTGATGCAGTACGACGAAACCCTGCGTGGCGCTCTGCGCAAAGCTGGCTTCGTGACTCGCGATGCTCGTGAAGTTGAACGTAAGAAAGTTGGTCTGCGTAAAGCGCGTAAGCGTCCGCAGTACTCGAAGCGTTAATTCGCTTTTACGTTCCAGAAAACGCCCAGCCTCCTCACGGAGCTGGGCGTTTTTTATTGCCTGCTATTTATGTAAAAAAATCTGTGTGACAACTTGCCACATCCGTAGAGCCCCTATACTCAAAGGCTTGGAGCCAGTGCCGGGGGTAATTACCTTGTCAGACGTGGGGCTTTTCATTACCATTCGGCAAAATTTTTATAAGTTCAGATTTAACACTTAGTAGACGCCTGATTTAACAGGCCACAAAGCTGATGGGAGAGGACTGAATGAGCAATGACGGCGTGAATGCAGGCCGGCGTCGCTTCTTGGTAGCAGCCACATCCGTGGTGGGTGCTGCAGGAGCGGTGGGGGCTGCGGTCCCGTTCGTGGGGTCATGGTTTCCCAGTGCCAAGGCGAAAGCCGCAGGTGCACCGGTGAAGGTGAATGTCAGCAAGATCGATCCAGGCCAGCAAATGATTGCTGAATGGCGCGGTCAGCCAGTGTTCATCGTTCGTCGTACCGAGGAAATCCTGGGAAATCTGAAGAAGATCGAGGGCCAGCTGTCCGACCCCGACTCGAAGAATTCCGACCAACCCGCTTACGTCGATAAGGAAATTCGCTCGATCAAGCCGGAAATTCTGCTGCTGATCGGTATCTGCACCCACTTGGGTTGCTCTCCCACCTTCCGCCCGGAAGTGGCGCCCGCGGACCTGGGCAAGGACTGGGTCGGGGGCTATTTCTGCCCGTGCCACGGTTCTCACTACGACCTCGCTGGCCGCGTCTACAAGTCACAACCTGCACCACTGAACCTGCCAGTTCCGCCACATCACTACGAGACTGACAGTGTCATTGTCATTGGCGTCGACGAGGGGGAGAAAGCCTGATGAGCAAGTTCATGGATTGGGTGGATGCGCGCTTCCCCGCGACCAAGATGTGGGAAGACCACCTCAGCAAGTACTACGCACCGAAGAACTTCAACTTCTTCTATTTCTTTGGCTCCCTGGCACTTCTGGTACTGGTCAATCAGATCGTTACCGGTGTCTGGCTGACGATGAGCTACACCCCGTCGGCCGAAGAAGCCTTCGCCTCCGTCGAATACATCATGCGCGACGTCGAGTACGGCTCGATCCTGCGTCTGCTGCACTCCACCGGCGCCTCGGCGTTCTTCATCGTCGTCTACATGCACATGTTCCGTGGCCTGCTCTACGGCTCGTACCAGAAGCCTCGCGAGCTGGTGTGGGTGTTCGGCATGCTGATCTACCTGGCGCTGATGGCCGAGGCCTTCATGGGCTACCTGCTGCCGTGGGGCCAGATGTCCTATTGGGGCGCCCAGGTGATCATCTCGCTGTTCGGTGCGATCCCGGTCATCGGCAACGACCTGACCCAGTGGATTCGCGGTGACTACCTGATCTCCGGGATCACCCTGAACCGCTTCTTCGCCTTGCACGTGGTGGCCTTGCCGATCGTGATCCTGGGCCTCGTAGTGCTGCACATCCTGGCGTTGCACGAAGTGGGTTCGAACAACCCCGACGGCGTGGATATCAAGAAGCACAAGGACGAAAACGGCGTACCACTGGACGGCATTCCGTTCCACCCGTACTACACCGTGAAAGATATCGTCGGTGTGGTGGTGTTCCTGTTCATCTTCTGCTCGATCGTGTTCTTTTTCCCGGAGATGGGCGGTTATTTCCTCGAGAAACCGAACTTCGAACAGGCGAACGCCTTCAAGACCCCGGAACACATTGCCCCGGTCTGGTACTTCACTCCGTTCTACGCGATCTTGCGGGCGATTCCCGACAAACTCATGGGCGTTATCGCCATGGGCGCAGCGATTGCGGTGCTGTTCGTGCTGCCGTGGCTCGACCGTAGCCCGGTCAAGTCCATGCGCTACAAGGGCTGGCTGAGCAAGATCTGGCTGTGGGTGTTCTGCATTGCGTTCGTGATCCTGGGTGTACTGGGCGTACTGGCGCCGACCCCGGAGCGTACGTTGCTGTCGCAGGTCTGCACCTTCCTGTACTTCGCCTACTTCATTCTGATGCCGTTCTACACCCGGCTCGAGAAGACCAAACCGGTACCGGAAAGGGTGACTGGCTGATGAAAAAATTATTCGTTGCATTCATTCTTGCGGCCCTGCCGCTGCTGTCTTTCGCCGCTGAACACGGCCCAGAGCTGGAAAAAGTCGACATCGACGTGTCGGACAAAGCCGCAATGCAGGACGGGCTGCGTACGTTCACCAACTACTGCATGGGCTGCCACAGCGCCAAGTTCCAGCGTTACGAGCGAGTGGCCGACGACCTGGGCATTCCCCATGACGTGATGCTGAGCCACTCGGTGTTCACCGGGGCGAAGATCGGCGACCACATGACCATCGGCATGCAACCGGCCGACGCCAAGACCTGGTTCGGGGCTGCACCGCCCGACCTGACCCTGGTGGCCCGTGTGCGTGGCACCGATTGGCTCTATGGCTACCTGAAATCCTTCTATGAAGACCCGACGCGTCCCTACGGCGTGAACAACAAAGTGTTCCCGAACGTCGGTATGCCTAACGTTCTGGTCGGCCTGCAAGGTCGCCAAGTGGTAGGATGCAAGCAAGTACAAATCGTCGAAGACGGCAAGAAGCAGTATGATCCGCTCACCGGTACGCCTTTGACTCATGAAGCGTGCGATCAGCTGACCATAGTGCCGAAGACCGGCACGCTGAACGAAGAGCAGTTCGACGAGAAGGTCAAGAATCTGGTGACCTTCCTGGCCTACTCGGCCAACCCAGTGAAGCTGCAGCATCAGCGCATTGGTACCTATGTGTTGCTGTACCTGGCCTTCTTCTTCGTGTTCGCCTATCTGCTGAAACGCGAATACTGGAAGGATGTGCATTGATCCAACCGTAAGTAATTGCTGTTAATCTTGCGCGCCCAGCGGCATCTCTGAAGGTAAGTCTGGTTTATCCAGGCATCACGGAGATGCTCACTGGGCGCGCTCGTTTTTGAGCTTCCGATAATTTCAACAAGCGAGGAGGACCGCCATGGGCGTGACCAATCGGTTGGCCTGTTACTCCGACCCCGCCGACCACTATTCCCACCGAGTACGCATCGTGCTCGCAGAGAAGGGTGTCAGCGCAGAGATCATCAGTGTGGAGGTGGGACGTCACCCGCCGAAACTGATCGAAGTGAACCCTTACGGCAGCTTGCCCACCCTGGTCGATCGTGACCTGGCGTTGTGGGAGTCAACCGTGGTGATGGAATACCTGGATGAGCGTTATCCCCATCCACCGTTGCTGCCGGTGTATCCGGTGGCGCGTGCCAACAGCCGCCTGCTGATCCATCGGATCCAGCGTGACTGGTGTGGCCTGGTGGACCTGATTCTGGATTCACGCAGCAAGGAAGCGGCCCGGGTTCAGGCGCGCAAGGAATTGCGCGAGAGCCTGACCGGTGTTTCGCCGTTGTTTGCCGACAAACCTTTTTTCCTCAGCGAGGAACAAAGTCTGGTGGATTGCTGCCTATTACCCATACTCTGGCGCTTGCCGATTTTGGGCATAGAACTGCCGCGGCCTGCCAAGCCGCTGCTTGACTACATGGAGCGCCAGTTTGCGCGTGAGGCTTTCCAGGCGAGTCTGTCTGGTGTCGAACGCGATATGCGCTAAGGCTTAAGGAGCCGTTGATGAACTCCAGTCGACCTTACCTGGTCCGCGCGCTCTATGAGTGGATAGTGGACAACGATTGCACCCCGCACATGCTGGTCAATTCCGAGTTTCCCGCGGTTCAGGTACCGCAAGGTTTTGCCAGTGACGGACAAATCGTCCTGAACGTTTCACCCAGTGCCGTGCGACACCTGCACATGGACAATGAAGCGGTCAGCTTTGAAGGGCGTTTCGGCGGTGTGCCGCATACGCTGTTCGTGCCCATCGGTGCCATCCTCGGGATCTACGCCCGGGAAAATGGCCAGGGCATGGTGTTTGATCTGGAGTCTTCCCTTGAGGATGACGAAGCGATCGAGCTCGAAGGCGAAGATGATGTGCCGCCGCCGGATTCCGAGCCGCCGCGTCCAAGCGGTCGGCCGAGTCTGAAAGTGGTGAAGTAACAAGGCGCGGGCCCTCGGGCCAGCGTTGAAAATGCCTCGGCGATGCCGGGGCATTTTTTTGCCTGACGAAAACCCCGGCGGTTATAGATGAAAGTCATGACAGGACGGTGATCGTACAACCGCCATGGGCTATCATGCGTGCTTCAGATCGCCGAGATAGATGATTCATCATGGAAAACTCCAGCGCCGCCCCTCGTCTTCCCCGCAAGCGCCGCAGCC
The DNA here is from genome assembly GCF_013386485.1 of Pseudomonas sp. P7758. NCBI lineage: Bacteria > Pseudomonadati > Pseudomonadota > Gammaproteobacteria > Pseudomonadales > Pseudomonadaceae > Pseudomonas > Pseudomonas sp. P7758. The sequence continues at coordinate 51,077 of NZ_JACARS010000111.1, forward strand.
TTGCCCAGGAATTGGTCACGGTGTTGTCCGAGCAGATCCGCGACGGCCAACTCAAACGTGGCGACAAACTGCCCACCGAGTCGGCGATCATGGACGCCCATGGGGTCAGCCGCACCGTGGTGCGTGAAGCCATCTCGCGATTGCAGGCCGCCGGGCAGGTAGAAACCCGCCATGGCATCGGTACCTTTGTGCTGGATACGCCAAGCCCCAGCGGTTTCCGGATTGATCCGGCAACTGTCGTCACCCTGCGTGATGTGCTGGCCATCCTTGAACTGCGGATCAGTCTGGAAGTGGAGTCTGCCGGGCTCGCCGCCCAGCGTCGTAGCGACGAGCAATTGGCCGGCATGCGTGCTGCCCTCGATGCCCTTAACGAAAGTGCGGCCCACGCCGGTGATGCGGTGGCGTCGGACTTCCAGTTCCACCTGCAGATTGCCCTGTCCACCGGCAACCGCTACTTCACCGACATCATGACCCACCTGGGCACCAGCATCATTCCACGCACGCGGCTGAACTCGGCACGCCTGGCCCATGATGACCAGCAGCACTACATGAGCCGCCTGAGCCGCGAACACGAAGAGATCTACGAGGCGATCGCGCGCCAGGACTCGGATGCGGCGCGGGCGGCCATGCGGTTGCACCTGACCAACAGCCGTGAGCGGCTGCGCCATGCCCATGAAGAGGCGGAAGCGCAGCGCGGTTGATTCCAGGCTGGACGTAAGCGTGTGGCTTGAAAGCTCATTGTGGCGAGGCTTAACTCACGTCTTTCAGGCCGGCTGATTCGGCTTGTAGTCCTTGAGCAGCAGATACGTGCTCCAACCCCACCAGTCATTGGTCCACTGCTTGTCGTTCAGGTTGTTGACGTCCTTGCGTCGCAGCACCTTGTCGCCTTCAGCCTTGAACAGCGGTGAGAAGTTGTTCGCCGGGTTCTGCGCGGCGTTCAGGTCCGGCACATACAGCGGTGCCTTGAAGTTGGCCGGGGAGGGCGCCATGCCGCTGATAAACGTTTCGAAGATCTCATCGGCCGAGGCCTGCACGGCGCGTTTGACCATGGCGCGGTTGGCCGCATCGTTGCTGTCGAAATAGCGTTTATCACCGTAGGCATGCCACTGCTCGCCCAGGGCGTTGCGCACATTGAGCCCGAACTTACTGTCTTCATCGTGCATGAAGCGGCTGATCAGCGAGCCCAGTTCACCCGGTGTCACCACCGCCGCCAGTTGCTTGCGCGGTACCCGCAGGTGCCCGGCGGAAAATAGATCGGTCAAAAAGTGATCAGCAAAGCTGTTCATGGCATAGGCCAGTTCCAGCGCCTGGTCGGTGCCGGTCTGATGCGCCACGACGGCTTGTTGCAAGGCTGCCGTATGCCCCGCCAAATAGGCCGCCAAAGCCCATTCGCCAAAGTGGTCGGCATTGTCTGCCGCCAGTTTCAGGTAGCGCCCCAGTGGAATCAGTGCCGAGACAGCACTGCCGCCGCCGGTGATGCGGTTCCATTCCTCGGACAAGGTGTCACCCAGCGCGTCATACGCTTCATGGGGTTGCTTGCCATCCTTGATCGCCTGGTTGACCGCATTGATCTCCTTTTGCATCACCGCGAGGATCTTGCCCGCTTCTTCCCGTGATGCTGGCAATACCGCCAGCGAGTTGAACGCATCGGTAAAGCGCTGCACACGATCAGCGGGCGATGTGCCTTCGTTGATGGGGCGTCCGGGGATGCCATAGAAATCACCGCCCAGGGCGATGATCTGGCCGTAGCTCAGCGCAAGGCCATTGGGCAGGTGCAATTCGACCTGCCGGGCGGGAATCGGCGGGGCGTCCTTGACGAAACGCAACAGGGTGTCGTCGCCGATGGCGGTGTGTTCGCCGCCTTCAAAACGCAGGGTTGGCGGGGTTTTCACAGGTGTGGCGAGTTCAAGATCTGACATGTTAGCTCCTTGCTATGTCGTAGGAATCTTCCGTAATAACTGTACGTATATACAGTTATTCAGAGAATAGAGGAAAAACTTCCTACGTCAAGAAAGCAGCAATCGAGAAGGGCGGCGATGAATTGCAGTTGACGAATATTTTTATAGTTGTACGATGACGTACGACATCAAGATAACCATCCGTAATCTCACAACAGAAAGTCTTCGCCCAGGGTGTTCGAATAATGAATCCACAAGAACTGAAGTCCATCCTCTCTCACGGTCTGCTGTCTTTCCCGGTGACCGATTTCAATGCCCAGGGTGATTTCCACCAGGCGGGCTACATCAAGCGTCTGGAATGGCTGGCCCCTTATGGCGCTACCGCCTTGTTCGCCGCTGGCGGCACCGGTGAGTTTTTCTCCCTGGCGGCCAGCGAATATTCGCAAGTGGTGAAAACCGCCGTTGATACCTGCGCCACCAGCGTGCCGATTCTTGCCGGTGTCGGCGGTGCCACCCGCCAGGCCATCGAGTACGCCCAGGAAGCCGAGCGTCTGGGCGCCAAAGGCCTGTTGCTGCTGCCGCACTACCTGACCGAAGCCAGCCAGGACGGGGTTGCCGCCCACGTTGAAGCGGTGTGCAAGTCGGTCAAGATCGGTGTAGTGGTCTACAACCGCAACGTCTGCCGCCTGACCGCGCCGCTGCTGGAACGCCTGGCCGAGCGCTGCCCGAACCTGATCGGTTACAAGGACGGCCTGGGTGACATTGAATTGATGGTGTCGATCCGTCGTCGCCTCGGTGACCGTTTCAGCTACCTGGGCGGCTTGCCGACTGCAGAGGTTTACGCCGCTGCCTACAAGGCCCTGGGCGTGCCGGTTTACTCCTCGGCGGTGTTCAACTTCATTCCAAAAACCGCGATGGATTTCTACCACGCCATTGCCCGGGAAGATCACGCCACCGTCGGCAAGATCATCGACGACTTCTTCCTGCCGTACCTCGACATCCGTAACCGCAAGGCCGGTTACGCGGTGAGCATCGTCAAGGCCGGGGCGAAAATCGTCGGTTACGACGCAGGCCCCGTGCGTACGCCGCTGACCGATCTGCTGCCGGAAGAATACGAAGCCCTGGCCGCGTTGATCGACAAGCAAGGCGCGCAATAACCCATCACCAAGGCCGCTGAGTAATCAGCGGCTTTTTGCGTCAGGAGAGAATTCGTGTCCCAAGCCAAGCGTTTCGAAAACTACATCGGTGGCCAGTGGGTTGCCGGCGCCGACTACTCGGCCAACATCAATCCGTCGGAGTTGTCTGATGTCATTGGCGAATACGCCAAGGCTGACCTCGCCCAGGTCCACGCGGCCATCGACGCTGCGCGCGCTGCTTTTCCGGCGTGGTCCACTTCCGGGATCCAGGCGCGTCATGATTCGCTGGATAAAGTCGGCACCGAAATCCTCGCCCGTCGCGAAGAACTCGGCACCCTGCTGGCCCGGGAAGAGGGCAAGACCCTGCCGGAAGCCATCGGCGAAGTGACCCGCGCCGGTAACATCTTCAAATTCTTCGCCGGTGAATGCCTGCGCCTGTCCGGCGACTACCTGCCGTCGGTGCGTCCGGGCGTCAACGTTGAAGTGACCCGTGAGGCGTTGGGCGTGGTTGGCCTGATCACGCCGTGGAACTTCCCGATTGCCATCCCGGCCTGGAAGATCGCCCCGGCCCTGGCCTACGGCAACTGCGTGGTGCTCAAACCGGCTGAACTGGTACCGGGCTGCGCCTGGGCCCTGGCCGAAATCATCTCCCGCGCCGGCTTCCCTGCCGGTGTGTTCAACCTGGTGATGGGCAGCGGCCGTGTGGTCGGCGATGCCATGGTCAACAGCCCGAAAGTCGACGGCATCAGCTTCACCGGCTCGGTGGGCGTGGGTCGTCAGATCGCCGTCAGCTGCGTGTCGCGCCAGGCCAAGGTGCAGTTGGAAATGGGCGGCAAGAACCCGCAGATCATTCTCGACGACGCCGACCTCAAGCAAGCCGTCGAGCTGTCGGTACAGAGCGCGTTCTACTCCACCGGCCAGCGTTGCACCGCGTCCAGCCGCTTTATCGTCACCGCCGGGATTCACGACCAGTTCGTCGCGGCCATGGCCGAGCGGATGAAGTCGATCAAGGTCGGCCACGCCCTGAAAACCGGCACCGACATCGGCCCGGTGGTTTCCCAGGCCCAACTGGACCAGGACTTGAAGTACATCGACATCGGCCAGAGCGAAGGCGCCCGGCTGGTCAGCGGCGGTGAGCTGGTGACCTGCGACACCGAAGGCTACTTCCTCGCGCCGACGCTGTTTGCCGACAGCGAAGCCGCGATGCGCATCAGCCGTGAAGAGATCTTCGGCCCGGTGGCCAACGTGGTGCGCGTGGCGGATTACGAGGCGGCGCTGGCGATGGCCAACGACACCGAGTTCGGCCTCTCGGCCGGTATCGCCACCACCTCGCTGAAATACGCCAACCACTTCAAGCGTCATTCCCAGGCCGGGATGGTGATGGTCAATCTGCCGACTGCCGGTGTGGATTACCACGTTCCATTCGGCGGCCGTAAGGGTTCATCCTACGGTTCGCGTGAGCAGGGTCGCTATGCGCAAGAGTTCTACACCGTGGTGAAAACCAGCTACATCGGTTCGTAACGGCTGCACCCTGTGGCGGGTCCGTGCCCGCCACAGGCTTACAATTTGATTACCCGCAAAAAAAATAATTAGTGGGAGTACATCTTCATGCAAGCGACCAAGCCGACCCATGTCCGCTATTTGATCCTGCTCATGCTGTTCCTGGTGACCACGATCAACTACGCCGACCGGGCCACCATCGCCATTGCCGGCTCCAGCCTGCAAAAAGACCTCGGCATCGACGCGGTCACCCTTGGCTATATCTTCTCCGCATTCGGTTGGGCCTACGTGGCCGGGCAAATTCCCGGCGGCTGGCTGCTGGACCGCTTCGGTTCGAAAAAAGTCTACGCCCTGAGTATCTTCACCTGGTCACTGTTCACCGTGCTGCAAGGCTATGTCGGTGAGTTCGGTGTTTCCACGGCCATCGTTGCGCTGTTCATGTTGCGCTTCCTGGTGGGCCTGGCTGAAGCGCCATCCTTCCCCGGAAATGCGCGCATCGTGGCGGCATGGTTTCCTACGGCTGAACGCGGCACCGCCTCGGCGATCTTCAACTCGGCGCAGTACTTCGCCACCGTGTTGTTCGCACCGCTGATGGGTTGGATCGTCTACACCTTCGGCTGGCAGCACGTGTTCGTGGTGATGGGCGGCATCGGTATCGTATTCTCGCTGATCTGGCTGAAAGTTATCCACAGCCCGCGCCAGCACCCGATGATCAACGAGGCCGAGTTCCAGCACATCGCTGCCAACGGGGCCATGGTCGACATGGACCAGGACAAGGGCAGAGGCAAGAAAACCGACGGCCCGAAGTGGGATTACATCCGTCAGTTGCTGACCAACCGCATGATGCTCGGCGTGTACCTGGGCCAGTACTGCATCAATGGCATCACCTATTTCTTCCTGACGTGGTTCCCGGTGTACCTGGTTCAAGAACGCGGCATGACGATTCTCAAGGCCGGCTTCATCGCGTCCTTGCCGGCGATCTGCGGCTTTATCGGCGGCGTGTTGGGCGGGGTGATTTCCGACTACCTGCTGCGCAAGGGCCATTCGCTGACCTTCGCCCGCAAGGCGCCGATCATTGGTGGCTTGCTGATTTCCAGCAGCATTGTCGCGTGCAACTACGTGGACATCGAATGGATGGTGGTGGGCTTCATGGCCCTGGCCTTCTTCGGTAAAGGCGTTGGCGCACTGGGCTGGGCGGTGGTGTCCGACACCTCGCCGAAACAAATCGCTGGCTTGAGTGGCGGTTTGTTCAACATGTTCGGCAACCTGGCCTCCATCAGCACCCCGATCGTGATCGGCTACATCATCAGCACCACAGGCTCCTTCAAGTGGGCGCTGGTGTTTGTCGGTGCCAACGCATTGCTGGCGGTGTTCAGCTACCTGGTAATCGTTGGCCCGATCAAGCGTGTAGTGCTCAAGGAGCCGCCGGCCAAAGGCCCCGAGCTGACTAAACTTTCCCAAGCGCATTCCTGAAGGGGCCCGCGTCATGCAGTTGATTGAACATGCCGATTCGCCACGCTCCATCCGTTTGCACGCGCTGGATAACGTGGTGATTGTGGTCAACGACCAGGGCGTACCGGCGGGGACCGAGTTTCCCGACGGCCTGGTGACGGTGGATTTCATTCCCCAAAGCCACAAGGTGACGCTGGAAGACATCCCCGAAGGCGGCCGCATCATTCGCTACGGCCAGACCATCGGTTATGCCCTGCGCCCGATTCCCCGCGGCAGTTGGGTGCAGGAAGATCAACTGCGCATGCCCACGGCGCCGCCGCTGGACAGCTTGCCGCTGTCCACTGAAGTGCCCGAGGCCCAGGCGCCGCTGGAAGGCTTTACCTTCGAGGGTTATCGCAATGCCGACGGCACCGTGGGCACGCGCAATATCCTCGGGATTACCACCACGGTGCAGTGCGTCACGGGCGTGCTGGACCATGCGGTGAAGCGCATCAAGGACGAGTTGCTGCCCAAGTACCCGAACGTCGATGACGTGGTGGCGCTGACCCACAGCTACGGCTGCGGCGTGGCGATCACGGCCACCGACGCCTACATCCCGATCCGCACCGTGCGTAACCTGGCGCGCAATCCGAACCTGGGCGGTGAAGCCCTGGTGATCAGCCTGGGTTGCGAGAAGTTGCAGGCCGGGCAGGTGATGCATGAAAACGACAGCTCGGTGGACCTGAGTGAGCCATGGCTGTATCGGTTGCAGGACTCCAGCCACGGCTTTACCGAAATGATCGAACAGATCATGGAACTGGCCGAAACCCGCCTGAAGAAACTCGACCTGCGCCGGCGGGAAACCGTACCGGCGTCGGAGTTGATCCTCGGCATGCAGTGTGGCGGCAGTGATGCGTTCTCGGGGATTACCGCGAACCCGGCGCTGGGTTATGCCTCGGATTTGCTGCTGCGGGCGGGCGCGACGGTGATGTTTTCCGAAGTGACCGAAGTGCGCGATGCGATCTACCTGCTGACTTCCCGTGCCGAGAACCAGGACGTGGCCCGGGAACTGGTGCGGGAAATGGACTGGTACGACCGCTACCTGGCCAAGGGCGAGGCAGATCGCAGCGCCAACACTACGCCGGGGAACAAGAAGGGTGGGTTGTCGAATATTGTCGAGAAGTCGTTGGGTTCCATCGTCAAGTCGGGCAGTAGTGCGATCAATGGCGTGCTTGGCCCGGGCGAGCGGTTCAATCGCAAGGGCCTGATCTTTTGCGCCACGCCGGCGAGTGATTTTGTGTGCGGCACGTTGCAGTTGGCGGCGGGGATGAATTTGCATGTGTTCACCACCGGGCGTGGCACGCCCTATGGGCTGGCGATGGCGCCGGTGGTTAAGGTCTCGACCCGGACGGAGCTGGCGCAGCGTTGGCCTGACCTGATTGATATCGACGCCGGGCGGATCGCCACCGGCCGGGCGACGATTGAGGAGCTGGGTTGGGAGTTGTTCCACTTCTACCTGGATGTGGCCAGCGGCAAGAAGCAGACATGGGCGGAGCAGCACAAGCTGCATAACGACATTACGTTGTTCAATCCCGCGCCGATTACTTAAGACCGAGTCGCCTGCTTCGCGAGCAAGCCCGCTCCCACATTTGACTGCATTCCAAAGGTAGAACTCGGTCAAATGTGGGAGCGGGCTTGCTCGCGAAAGCGGTAGTCCAGACGAAGCTGGCCATGCTGGCTTATCATTAGCCACCTACCGACGCCCACCCAAGGTTCTCCCCGGCATGCTGGCTATCTTCCTACAAACCCTGAACATCACCGCGCCGGTGTTTGCCATGCTGTTCCTGGGCGTCCTGCTCAAGCGCATCAACTGGATCAACGACAACTTTATCCACATCGCCTCGGCCCTGGTGTTCAACGTCACCATGCCGGCGTTGCTGTTCCTCGGGATTCTCCATGCCGACCTGCATTCAGCCCTCAAGCCGGGCCTGCTGATCTACTTCGCCGTCGCTACGCTGCTGAGCTTCGCCCTGGCCTGGGGCTGGGCGATCTTTCGGTGCCCGCGGGAAGATCGCGGCATCTATGCCCAAGGCGCGTTTCGCGGTAACAACGGTGTGATCGGCCTGGCCCTGGCCGCCAGTATGTACGGCGACTACGGGATTTCCCTTGGCGCGGTGCTCGCGGCGCTGGTGATCCTGTTCTACAACACCCTGTCGACCATTGTGCTGGCGGTGTACAGCCCGGTGATCAAGTCCGACCCGTGGAGCATTTTCAAAAGTGTGCTGGCCAACCCGTTGATCATCAGCGTGATCGCAGCGGCGCCCTTCGCGTACTTCCAGATTGGCTTGCCTGGCTGGCTGGAATCCTCCGGGCAGTACCTGGCGGACATGACGTTGCCATTGGCGTTGATCTGTATCGGTGGCACGTTGTCGTTGGCGGCGCTGCGCAAAAGCGGCGACATGGCCCTGAGCGCCAGCCTGATGAAGATGGTCTGGCTGCCGGTGATCGCGACCCTGGGGGCGTGGCTGCTGGGGTTCCGTGGGCCGGAGCTGGGGATTCTGTTCCTGTACTTCGGCGCGCCCACGGCGGCGGCCAGTTTTGTCATGGCGCGGGCGGCGGAGGGCAATCATGAACTGGCGGCCGCGATTATCGTGATCACCACCCTGATGGCGGCGGTGACCACGAATATCGGGATTTTCGTGTTGCAGGCGGGTGGCTGGATCTAGGCGTCTTTCTGGTAGCTGTCGATCACTTCCTGAGCGGCGCGAAAGGCGTCAATCGCCGCCGGCACACCGGCATACACCGCACAATGCAGCAGCGCCTCGCGAATCTCCTCCACGGTGCAACCGTTGTTCAGCGCGCCGCGCACGTGGCCCTTGAGTTCCTGCGGGCACTTGAGGGCGGTCAACGCGGCGAGGGTGATCAGGCTGCGGGTTTTCAGCGGCAACCCTTCGCGATTCCACACGCTGCCCCAGGCATGCTCGTTGACGAAATCCTGCAGCGGCTGGCTGAACTCCGTGGCATTGCCCAGCGCCCGATCGACAAACACATCACCCATCACCTGGCGGCGCATTTCAACGCCGGGCTTTTTCTGTTCGGTCATTGCGATTCCCTCTTGTGTTGGCGGCGCCAGGCTTGCAGCGAGGTGAACAACAGGAAAGCCACCAGCGCTGGCAGGACGTAATACAGCATCAGTTGTTCAAGCTTGTTGGCCAGCGGCATGCCGAAGGTGAACGACACCACGTGCAGCCCGTACACCAGGTACAGGCCCAGGAACACCAGGCCTTCGGCCCGGGTGACGCGGTAGCCCGAATAAAACACCGGCAGGCACAGGGCGACCACGCCGAGCATTACCGGCAGGTCGAAATCCAGGGCATTGGGCGACACCGACAACGGCGAGGGCGCCACCAGGGCGGTAAAGCCCAGCACCCCAAGCAGGTTGAACAGGTTGCTGCCGATCACGTTGCCCACGGCAATTTCCCGCTGGCCGCGCAGGGCGGCGATCAGCGAGGTGGCCAGGCAGGGCAGGGAAGTGCCGACGCCAATCAGCGTCAGGCCGATGATGCGTTCCGACAGGCCCAGGTCAGAGGCCACGTCCACCGCCGCGCCCAGCAGCAGGTGCCCGGCCAGTACGAGGATCAACAGTCCACCGAGCATCAGCAGCACGCTGCTCAGCCACGGCGCCTGCACCACAGTGTCCCGGGTGCGCGGGCGGCGGGAGTGGCGGGTCTGGTAGAGCAGCACGCCGAGGTAGGCCACCAGGGCCACCAGCAGTAACA
>NZ_JACARS010000112.1:0-27697 GCF_013386485.1 Pseudomonas sp. P7758
GGGGATACGCTGATCGGGGTGTCCCGCAGTCGCCCTGATCCCTTGATGTGCAGCACTGGCGCCGAGGTGCGCTGGGTGGAAGCAGACCTTGGCATGCCTGGCCAAGCGGCGCACGTCATCGAGCAGGCGGTGGCGGCAGGCGGGCTGGACACACTGATCTATAACCTGGGCATCTGGGAGGCGCGGGCGTTTGATCCGGCGTACAGCTTTCTCACCGACGAGGACACGCAACTGGAAGCCATCGTCAGTTGCAACATCACCGCACCGCTGTTGTTGATCAAGCGGCTGCTGCCGGTGTTATTGAAGAGCCCTCAGCCGCGCATCATCCTCACCGGCTCGACCTCGGGACTGCCCCAGAGCGGCCGGCCCGAAGTGGCGTTCGGCGCCTCGAAATTCGCCTTGCGCGGCATCGCCGATGCGCTGCGTGAAGGCTATCGCCAGCAACGCCTGGGTGTCACTTGCCTGAACCTGGGCTATCTGAATACCGAAGATTCCTTGAGCACCTCACGCACCCAGGCCGAACAGCGCGGTGAGGGCCAATTGATTCCGGTGCATGACGTGGTGCAGGTGGTGCGTATGGTCTTGAGCCTGTCCGGCGCCAGTTTCGTCAAGGAGCTGACATTGCCGGCGCTGCTGGATGAACGCTTCTAGCAGGTTTCGCCAGTGGAGCGCCCTGCCCTGACGCAATTCAAAGGCAACCAAATGACCACCCATCGCAAAAAAAACATCCAATCGAACCTATTCAACGGCGCCCCACTCCACCTTACTTAACCCGGATGGTGGAGTAAGGATCATGGCTCAGCCATCGATATTGGTGCTGGAAGACGACGAAATCATTCGCTCGTTGATGGTAGATGTACTGGAGGATTTCGGCGCGGTGGTGACCTCGTTCCCGTCCGCAGACGAAGGAATGATTTTTCTTGAACGGGCCAGTGATCCGGTAGACTTGATTGTCAGCGATATCCAGATGCCCGGCCTGCTCAATGGCTACGACTTGAGCAAGGTGGTCGCCCATCGCTGGCCGACGCTGCCGGTGGTGCTGACCTCGGGCAACACCGCAATGGCCTCGCAGTTGGGCAGCACCGTGCGGTTCCTGCCCAAGCCATGGACCACCAAGCGCCTGATCGACTGCGTGCAGTCGGCCCTGGTGCAGGGTTCGCCCATGCACTGATAGCATCGCGATATCAGCCAAGGCGAACTTCACGGCGACTCCTGCGGTCAGTTATTAAGCAACCTTACATGGCCAGCAGGCCCCCAGTTCGAGTTTACTGAATGCATTCACAGGCCCATGACGTTAGTGCGCCCCCTGTACTTGAAGCCCTGCGCTCGGGTACCGCTTTACTGCACGTCGCCCTGGAAAAGCGCTTGCCGTTTTTCTCCCCGCAGCTCGATCACACTCGGTATAAACGCCTGCTCCAGGCCTATTACGGGTTCTACAACCCTCTGGAAACGACGCTGAACGACAGCGGCTTGATCCCCGTGGGGTTTGATCAGATGCTGCGTCGCAAAACTCCCACCTTGCTGACGGATCTTCACGCCCTGGGCCTGGACGCCCGAGCCATCGCCGCCCTTCCCCATTGCATGTCGCTACCGCTCCTCGACACGCCGGCCGCCTGCCTGGGCGCGCTGTATGTGTTGGAAGGTGCCACCCTGGGCGGGCAGATCCTGCGCCGGGAAATGGCCCAGCGCCTCGGACTGGATGCCGACAACGGCGGCGCGTTTCTCAACGTGTACGGCGCCGAAACCGGTCGGCGCTGGAAAGACTTTCTCGACTACCTGAGCCATGTGCCCCTCGATGCGCACGCCAAACTGCGCGCCGTGAACGCGGCCCGCTCGACATTCAGCTGCTTTGAGCAATGGCTCGACAGCCAGGAGGTACTGCTATGAAACCCGAAGATTTTGAAGAGTTGCTTGCCAACTGTGCAGACGAACCCATCCGCTTCCCGGGGGCCATCCAGCCCCACGGTGCGCTGCTGACCCTGTCCGAGCCGGACCTGCATATCGTGCAGGTGAGCGCCAACGTAGCCGAACTGTTCAACCACTCACCGGAATCCCTGCTGGGCCAGCCGCTGCACACATTGATCGGCATTGAACATGCCGAAGCCGTCCGGGCCATGGTCACGCAAAACAGCTTTTTCGACGCCGCACCGCTGCACATGACCCTCAACGGCGCCGAGTTCGAAGGCTTGCTGCACCGCCATCAGGATGTACTGGTGCTGGAGTTCGAACCACGGCTCAAGGACTTCCAGCCGCGGGCACTCAATGGCCGGACCAGCAACCTGGGCAAGATGCTGCAACGCCTGCAGGCGGCGAAAACCCTGCAAGCCTTGTATGAAATCAGCGTCAACGAAATCCAGGCCATGACCGGCTACGACCGGGTGCTGATTTATCGTTTCGAAGAGGAAGGCCACGGCCAGGTGATCGCCGAAGCGTCCGCCCCGTCGATGGAATTGTTCAACGGCCTGTTCTTCCCGGCGTCTGACATCCCCGAACAAGCCCGGGAGCTGTACCGCACCAATTGGCTGCGGATCATCCCCAATGCCGATTACGAGGCAGTGCCGCTGGTGCCCAGGTTGCGCCCGGACACCGGCCAGCCCCTGGACCTGAGCTTCGCCACCCTGCGCAGCGTGTCGCCGATTCACTGCCAGTACATGAAAAACATGGGGGTGCTGTCGTCCATGAGCATCTCCCTGATGGCGGGCGACAAACTCTGGGGCCTGATCAGTTGCGGCAACCGCCAGCCGCTGCTGGTGCCCAATGATTTGCGCACCGCGTGCCAGACCATCGGCCAGGTGCTGTCGTTGCAGATCAGCGCCATGGAGGCCCTGGACCTAAGCCGCCAGCGCGAAGAAAAAGTCGAGGCCCTGGCCTTGCTCAGCCAGGCCATGCAGGCCTCGCCCGCAAACGTCTTCGATGGCCTGGCGCAGCGTCCGCAATTGCTGATGGACCTGACCCTCGCAGGCGGTGTGGCAATCATCGAAGACAAGCAACTGCACCGCTACGGCAATTGCCCGGAACCTGCGCAGATTCGCGCCCTGCACAAGTGGCTGCAAGAGGCCGGGCAGCCGGTGTTTGCCAGCCATAACCTGGCCTCGGTTTACCCGCCGGCGGCTGAATACCAGCACGTAGCCAGTGGCGTGCTGGCCATGAGCTTGCCCAAGCCGGTGGACAACGGCGTGTTGTGGTTTCGTCCCGAAGTGAAGGAAAACATCAACTGGAGCGGCGACCCGAACAAACCCCTGGACCTGGAAAGCACCGACGCGGGCCTGCACCTTCGCCCACGCACCTCGTTTGAAATCTGGAAGGTGGAGATGGCCGGCATTTCCACCAAATGGAGCCACGGTGACCGCTTCGCCGCCAACGACCTGCGCCGCTCGGCCCTGGAAAATGACCTGGCCCGCCAGGTGCTGCGTGAACAACAGGCGGTGCGCGCCCGGGATGAACTGGTGGCGGTGGTTTCCCACGACCTGCGCAACCCGATGACGGTGATCTCGATGCTCTGCGGCATGATGCAAAAGGCCTTCAGTTCCGATGGCCCACACACCTCGCGACGGATTTCCTCGGCCATCGATACCATGCAACAAGCCGCCGGGCGCATGAATGTGCTGCTGGAAGATTTGCTCGACACCTCGAAGATCGAAGCCGGGCGCTACACCGTCAAGCCGGTGGCCCTGGACGTGAGCCAGATGTTCGAGGAGGCCTATTCACTGCTCGCGCCCCTGGCGATGGAAAAGGGCATCGACCTGTCCTTCAATGCCGAACCCGGGCTGCAAATCCATGCCGACCCGGAACGGTTGTTCCAGGTGCTGTCGAACCTGATCGGCAACGCCATCAAGTTCACCCCGCGCCAGGGCAATATCGGCATCAGTGCGTTGAGCAATGGCGAAGAGATCGTGTTTTCGGTGCGTGACTCCGGCGAAGGGATCGCCCCTGATCAGTTGCCTCACGTGTTTGATCGCTACTGGACGCAAACCGAAAACAATCCCACCGGCAGCGGCCTGGGCTTGTACATCACCCAAGGCATCGTGCAGGCCCACGGCGGGCGGATCGAGGCTGAGAGTGAGTTGGGGCGAGGCAGCGAGTTTCGGTTTACGGTGCCCAAGCCGGCTTGAAACGGCGCCTCATCGAGACGGCGAAGCATATGGAAACCCAAAGGCCCGGAACGCCGGACCGGGCCAGGGCCACTGATCAGGACGCACTCAAAGGGAGGTGAATGCGCACTTCACGTCCTTTCTAATGAGAGCCAACATCTATGTCCTTTCCAATCATTGGCAGCGCTTTCCATATCCAATCCTTCAATCAACCCACTCATTCGCCTCAAGCCACTCAACCCGTCCAACCTGTTCAGCCGGCCCCCAAACCAAACGATGAGCCCTCGCGTAGCAGCTCCAACCAGCAAATTTTTCAGTCGAATAGCGGTAATCTGACTGATCTGGGAAAAGGCAATTTGCCGTGAGGGTTTAAGCCTTCCTAAACCGGCAACACCACCACGGCGGCCAACCCGCCACACGGGCGATTCTCCAACGTCAGCGTTCCACCGTGTTCCAGGACAATCGCCCGTGCCGTGGAAAGGCCCAAACCGACCCCGCCGGTACTTTTATTGCGTGAGCCTTCCAGCCGAAAGAACGGCAGGAACACCTGCTCATGCTGCTCCTGCGGGATGCCCGGGCCACGGTCCAGTACCCGTATCGTCACCACGCCCGGACTCTGTTGCAGTTCGATTTCCGGCGCCCGCCCGTAGTGGATCGCATTGTCCATCAGGTTGGTCATCACTCGCTTGAGCCCCAGCGGGCGACCGAAATACACCAGCCGTGGCGGGCCATTGAAGGTGATGTCGATGGACTGGTCGCGGTAATCGTCAATCAGCGTTTGCAGCAACTCAGCGAGGTCAAGTTGGGTAGCCTGTTCCAGACGCGCATCGTCGCGAAAGAATTCCAGCGCGGTGTTGATCATCGCCTGCATCTCGTCGACATCCCGGAACAGGCGGTGCTGCTGGTCGGCATCTTCGATGAATTCCCCCCGCAGGCGCAGGCGGGTCAGCGGCGCACGCAGGTCATGGGAAATCGCGGCGAGCATCTGGGTGCGGTCCTGGATGAAGTGCTGCAACTGCGCCTGCATGCCGTTGAACGCGAGAATCGCCTGGCGGATTTCCTGGGGGCCGACCGGCTCGATAGGCGGCGCACGAAAGTCGGCGCCGAAACGTCGCACACCCTGGGCGAAATACTGCAGCGGCCGGGCCAGGCGCCGGGTGGCGATCAGCGTGACCAGCGCGGTGGAAATCAGTACCAGCATCAGCACGATCAGGCTTCGCGGGCCTTCCGCCAGGCCCCAACTGCGCGACGGCGCGCTGAACATCAGCCAGGATTCATCCACCAGTTGCACCACCAGCGCATAGCGCCCGCCGGGGCCAGGCCAGTCGGACGGTTCGTAGGCTTCCATTCGCCGCTCCGGCCCCTTGAGCAGCTGCTTGAACACCTGGTCGGAGTGAAACCCCGGGTCTTCCAGAACCGGCACATCAATGCCTGTGCGGGTGGCCGACCAACTCACATTGAAGCTGTCATCGGCCACTGCCCGAGTCAGTTGCGCGCGCTGGGACGGCTCCGCCGCTTCGATCATCCGCACGATCACCGCGACCTTCTCCAACAGGCCGGTTTCACCCAACGGCGGCCTGGCCCAAACGCCAGCCAGTTGTACAAACAGCGCATTGAAGGCCAGCGCAGTGAGCATCGCAATCAGGATGGTCAGGGCAATCCAGCGGGCCACCGTGTCCCGGGGTTTGAAGCGGCTCATGGGCGGGTCACCGCGACGGTGAACTGGTAACCGCCGTTACGCACCGTGCGAATCATCGCCGGGCGCTTGGTGTCGAACTCCAGCTTGCGTCGCAGGCGGCTGACCTGCACGTCGATGCTGCGGTCGAACGCGTCGTGGCTATGGCCCCGCGCCAGGTTCAGCAATTGCTCGCGGGTGAGCACGCGCTGCGGGTGTTCGACGAACACCAGCAGCAGGTCGAACTCCCCGGACGACAACGGGATCATCACCTGGTCCGGCGAGCGCAACTCACGGCGCGTCAGGTCCAGTTGCCAGCCGGCGAAACGAATCAGCGGGCGCGACACGTCGCCCAACGTTGGCCGGTTTTCACCCGCCCGACGCAGTACGGCGCGCACCCGGGCAAGTAATTCACGGGCATCGAAAGGTTTGCTCAGGTAATCATCGGCGCCCATTTCCAGGCCCACCACGCGATCACTCAGTTCGCCCATGGCGGTCAGCATGATCACCGGTGTTGCGTATTGCTGGCGCAGGCGCTGGCACAGCAACAGGCCGTTATCCCCCGGCAGCATCAGGTCGAGGATGATCAGGTCGGCAGGTGTACGCTCCATGGCCGCCCACAGCTCGGCGCCATTGGCGGCGGTCTCGACCGTGTAGCCATGTTGCAGGAAGAATTTCTTCAGCAGGGCGAGGACCTCGAGGTCATCGTCCACGATTAAAAGATGGCTCACCGATGGGCATCACTTGGTCTTGTCGATGCGCCATCTAAAACCATTCGACGCGGCCCGTCATATATTTCAATCGTGCAATAAAGCGTCAACGGCGCAATAAAGCAGACATCTTTGCGCAAGCTGCGGCTGCCAGCATCGGCTTCCTTTTCCCGGAGACTGACCCCATGCGCTCGCTGACGTACCCCCAGCACCTGGCTCGCCAGGCGGTGTTGTTGCTGACTGTGTCTTACCTCACAGGCTGCGCGAGCCCGGCCAACGTAACGAGTACCACACGCTGCGCACAGGTTTCCTACCCGGTGTATGACCCCGCCGAACCAGTCAACCGGGGCGTGTTCGCCTTCAACCGCGCGGTGGATGACTACGCCCTGGCGCCTGTAGCCCGAGGCTACCGATACATGCCGGAGTTTTTCCAGCAAGGTGTGCATAACTTCGCCAGCAACTTCAGCGAACCCAAGGTCTTCATCAACGACCTGCTGCAAGGCAACCCACGGCGCTCGATCAACACCCTGGGACGTTTTGCGGTGAACACCACCGTGGGGATCGTCGGCTTGATCGATGTCTCGGACCCGCTGGGCATCCCTCGCCACACCGCCGACTTCGGCCAGACCTTTGGCGTGTGGGGGATTGGCAACGGGCCGATTGTCGAACTGCCGTTGCTGGGCACCGGCAACAGCCGCGATGCGGCGGGCAAGGTCCTGAACTTCCTGGTGGCGCCGCTGGGCGACAGCGATACCGTGCAAACCCTGGGCACCATCAGCCTGGTGGGTGGCACAGTGGACACGCGCGCCTCGTTGCTGCCGCTGACCGACAGCCTGCAAAAGCTGCCGGACTACTACAGTGCCTTGCGTAACGTGGTGGCCGAACACCGCGCGGCCTTTGTGCTGGAGGGCAAGCAGGGAGCGACGTCGCCTCAGGCCGATAGTTGTGCGCAGGGAGCCGGCGATGATTTCTGAATCAAGCTCACTGGTCCTGCAACGTCAGGTTCGTAAACGCGGGACCAGCGCCCTGCTCTGCCGGGAGACCCGCCTGAGCCTGTCGTCGGAGCAGGGCCGCCTGGTGCTGAGCCGCTATATCGAACGGTACAGCCCGCAGGGTGTGCGCTGGGTCGAGCGCCAGCACAGTGTGGCCCTGGCCGAAGTGCTGCGCTGGATGATTGCCGAAGGCGAGACCTGCGCCACGCAGTCATGATTTGAGATGAAAGGTTTATAGCCCGGGCCAGTGGGCGCCGGGTAATTTGCGGCTCGCCCGGGTATCGCGCCTTAACAAAACGCTGACATTCAATGCGTTACCTTTTCGGCCCAACCTTGCCCAGTGCCGTTGCCTTGATGCCTCACCCCGACACACTTCCCGCTGTACTCGCCGGCCCGTTGCTGCGACGCCTGGAACCGCGGCGCCTGGTGATGTGGCTGGTGGGAAGTCGTCCCCTGGCATTGACCCTGAGGCTGCAAGTCGCCCAAGGCGCGGCGCTCGATATCGAGTTGGACGCCAGCCAATGCAAGGTGGTGCCCGTCGGGCGCCAGGCCTTTATCCACCTGATCGACGTACCGCTGGCGGAAGCCCTGCCCCAGGACGTGAGCATCGGCTACGACCTGCTGGTAAACCGTGCCGGTATCGCCGAATGGGCGCCGCACCTGCTCTACCCGGGCGCACAAGGCCCGCATTTCGTCCTGCACAGCCGCATCCACCAATTGGTCCACGGTTCCTGCCGCAAGCCCCATCACAGCGCAGCCGACGGTTTGCTGTGTGTCGACCGGCTGCTGGCCGAATCGAACACCCTGGAGGAACGCCCGGCCTTGTTGATGATGAGTGGCGACCAGGTCTACGCCGACGATGTCGCGGGGCCGATGCTGCGGGCCATTCATGCGCTGATCACGCGCCTCGGCCTGTTCGATGAACACCTCGACGGTGCCGTCGTCGACAACAGCGCCGCGCTTTATGAGCATGCCGCCAGCTACTACCATCGAGCCGACCTGTTGCCCGCCCTGAAGAGCAACGAGACCCTGCGCGAGCGTTTTTTTGGCGGGGTGAAGAAGCCTATTTTCACCAGCAGCAGCGCCGACAACCACTTGGTGACTTTTGCCGAAGTCATGGCGATGTACCTGCTGGCGTGGTCGCCCGTACCGTGGCAGTTGATCACCCCGCAAGCGCCGCAACTGCGCGCCGAAGGGCACGTACGCTATGGGCACGAGCAAGTGCAGATCGACACGTTCCGTGACGGCCTGGGTGGCGTGGCCAGGGTGTTCGCCCACCTCTCCTGCCTGATGATCTTCGATGATCACGACATCACCGACGACTGGAACCTCAGCGCCCAATGGGAAGAAACCGCCTACGGGCATCCGTTCTCCAAGCGCATCATCGGCAACGCACTGCTGGCCTACATGCTGTGCCAGGGCTGGGGCAATAACCCGGATGCGTTCGATACGGTGATCGGCAAAACCCTGGCGCTCACCACACAGGCCCACGACAACTACCTGCAGCCTGTCGCTCAAGATGAGCTGGTGGATGACCTGCTGAAGTTCCAGCAATGGCATTACGTGCTGCCCACCATCCCCGCACTGGTAGTGCTCGACACCCGTACCCGGCGCTGGCGCAGCGAGTTCAACCTCACGCAACCCTCCGGCCTGCTGGACTGGGAAGCACTGAGCGAACTGCAACAGGAGCTGCTGGATCACCCTTGCGCGATCATCGTTTCACCGGCGCCGATCTTCGGCGTCAAACTGATCGAAACCGTGCAGAAGGCCTTCAGCTGGTGCGGCTACCCGCTGCTGGTGGACGCGGAAAACTGGATGGCCCACCGCGGCGCGGCACAGGTGATCCTCAACATCTTTCGTCACTCCCGCACACCGGGCAACTACGTGATCCTCTCGGGAGACGTGCACTACTCGTTCGTCTATGAAGTGCTGATTCGCCACCGCAATGCCGGCCCAAAAATCTGGCAGATCACCAGCAGCGGCATCAAGAACGAATTCCCGCCGCGCTTGCTGGAATGGTTCGACCGTCTCAATCGATGGCTCTACTCACCGCGCTCACCGCTGAACTGGTTCACCCGTCGCCGACTCATGCAGGTAGTGCCGCATATTCCGGAACACGCTGAAGCGGGCGAACGGCTCTGGAATTCTGCCGGGATCGGGCAGGTGTTTTTTAACCGGCAGGGGCAGCCTGAGGCGACTTATCAGCACAATGCCAATGGGGCGCCCAGGACCAGGATGGCGGCGCCTGATCAGAAGCTGAACCCAAGCAAGTAGTGGCTTTTAGCCACACTCTCACTAGACCAAAGACCCCCTTCTAAGCGCCAAGGCGCCGTTGTACAGTACCGCCAGCCACGGAGTATCGGCATCAATTTTGGCTGGCCCCAGGAGCCAGTCCACGCAGGGAGTGCGCAATGGACGATACATCCGGCAGCGAACCGTCAAGGAAGGACTTTTGCGACCTTAACGCCGACATGCTGCATGCCATCATGGAGCTGGTCAGCGACGGGATCTGGGACTGGAACGCCAACACCGGGTTCGTCTACCGCAACCCCGGCTGGTACGAAATGCTCGGCTATGCCCATCACTCCCTGGAAAACAGCGTATTCACCTGGGAAAACGTGATTCATCCCGATGACTATCCCCAAGTGATGGTGCTGTTTGATAACTACATCAACCGCCGCACCACTCACTATCAAGCCGAATACCGCTGCCGCAAGAAAGACGGCTCCTACCTGTGGATCGAAGACCGCGGCTACGTGATCGCACGTAACGACGACGGCTCGGTGGCACGCATGGTCGGCGCCCACCGCAGTATCCAGGCGCGCAAACAGTCCATCGAACAGCTGGAGCGCCGCAATCAATCCCTTGAAGCCCTGGTGGCCGAGCGCACCCGCGAGCTGTCGCGGGTCAATCAACAACTGCAGTTGCAACTGGACGAGAATCGCTCCCTGGCCGAACGCGACGCCTTGACTCGCGTGGCCAATCGTTACCGCCTTGAACGCGTCCTGCTGGAAGAGTGCGCTCGCGCCCAACGGTTTCGCCTGCCGCTGTCACTGATCGCCATGGACATTGACGACTTCAAGCCCATCAACGATCAGCACGGCCATGCCGTAGGCGATGAAACCCTGGTGCGCGTGGTGGAATGCCTGGAGGCCTGCATTCGCCACGGCGACTTGCTGGCCCGCTGGGGCGGCGATGAATTCATGGTCATCGTGCCCAAAAGCACGTTGGAGACCGCGCGGGAATTGGCCGAGCGAATGCGCTGTGCGCTCAAGGACTTGCCCGCCGTGGGCAGCTTCAAGGTGACGTTGAGCCTCGGCGTGGTAGAGCGACGCAACGATGAGTCACCCGCCTGCCTGATGGCCAGGGCCGATCAGGCGTTGTATCGCTCCAAGGCGGCGGGCAAGGACACGGTTTCTTCGTGAAACCTCAGCGAACCGGCGGCGCGTACTGGATCCCGCCGTTGCTCCACAGGGCATTAAGGCCGCGCTTGATCTTCAGCACGCTGCCCTGGCCGATGTTGCGCTCGAACACCTCGCTGTAGTTGCCCACTTGCTTGACGATCTGCACGACCCAGTCCTTGCGCAGTTTCAGGTCCTTGCCGTAGTCACCGTCTGCGCCGAGCAAACGGGCGACGTCCGGGTTCTTGCTGGACTTGGCTTGCTCTTCAACGTTCTGCGAAGTGATGCCCATTTCCTCGGCATTGAGCATGGCGAACAACGTCCACTTGACGATGCTGAACCACTCGTCGTCGCCCTTGCGCACCAGCGGGCCCAATGGCTCCTTGGAAATCACTTCCGGCAACACCACGAACTCATCCGGGTGAGCCATCTTGATCCGCTGGGCGTACAGCCCCGACTGGTCGGTGGTAAGCACGTCGCAGCGGCCCGCTTCGAGGCCCTTGGCACTTTCGTCAGCAGTGTCGAAGGTAATCGGCGTGTACTTCAGGCCGTTGGCGCGGAAGTAATCCGAGACGTTCAGCTCGGTGGTGGTGCCGGCCTGGATGCAGATGGTCGCGCCGTCCAGGTCCTTGGCGCTCTTCACACCGAGCTTGGTGTTCACCAGGAACCCGATGCCGTCGTAGTAGGTCACGCCGGTGAACACCATGCCCATGCCCGCGTCACGGGAACTGGTCCAGGTGGTGTTGCGGGAAATCAGGTCGATCTCGCCGGATTGCAACGCAGTGAAACGCTCCTTGGCGGTCAACTGGCTGAACTTCACTTTCGACGCGTCACCAAAGAGTGCTGCGGCGACGGCGTGGCACACGTCCACATCAATGCCGGTCATCTTGCCGTTGGCGTCCGGCACGCCAAAACCCGGCAACCCATCACTGACCCCACACTGGATAAAACCCTTCTTCTGGATCGCATCCAGGGTCGCCCCCGCGTGTGCGCTTGCGGCCAGCCCCAATAGTGCTGCGGCGGTGAATGCCGCCAACGTGGATTTCATGTGCTTCATGCAAGGCGCTCCCTGTCGGTCTTTATTATTCGGCGCCACAAACCCGCGCCGTTTATAGTGTTGCCGGTCAGTATCAACGGCTTTACACCTTGGCCACAAACGACGTTTAGGCAAAGGCTCCTTCCGATTTGGAATGAACTTCTCATGATCTCGAAACGCTTGACCCCTTCGATGACCGCCCTGCAGTGCTTCGAAGCTGCCGCCCGCCACCTGAGTTTCACCCGCGCTGCCGAAGAACTGCACCTGACCCAGAGCGCGGTGAGCAAGCAGGTGGCACAGCTCGAAGAGATGCTCTGCCACCCGCTGTTCCAGCGGGTGCGCCAGCGTTTGTACCTGTCGCCGGCGGGCTCGCTGTACCTGGAGGAAGTACGCAAGATCCTCAACCAGGTGGATATTTCCAGCCGCTACATCCTCACCTACGGTGGCGAGACCGAAGTGCTGCGCATCGCCACCCAGCCGACCTTCGGTGACCGCTGGCTGGTGCCCAAGCTCAAGGATTTTGCCGCGCGCCATCCCAATATCCATCTGGACGTGCGCAACGAACTGGAGCCGTTCGACGTGTTGCAGGCCAAGGCGGATATCGCGTTTTTCTTCGGCCAGGGAGCGTGGCCGGGGGCAACTTGCATCGAGTTGTTTCGCGAAGCCGTGGTGCCGGTCTGTGCCCCCGGGTTTGTTGCCGCTGGCAGCGACGCCTCGTCCCGCCACACCTTGCTGCAATGCACCTCGCGCCCGGAAGCCTGGCACGAGTGGTTTCTGGAACAGGGCCTGCACTCACAAAACAGCTACCACGGGCCGCGTTTCGACACGTTCTACATGTGCATCCGCGCCGCGCAATCGGGGTACGGCGTGGCGTTGGTGCCACAGTATCTGGTGGCCGAGGAATTGGCGAACGCCAGCCTGATGATCCCCTGGGATTACAGAATGCCGAGTGCCGGCGCGCACTTTATCGCCCATGCCGAGCATGCCGGGGAGATCCCGAAAGTGAAGGCGTTCCTGAACTGGATGGTGGATGTGGCGAGGGAGCTTGCTCCCTCGCCATAGCACATCCCGACTTTTAATAATGACCCGGCGACTTTATTTCGTTTGCGGGGCAAGGCGGCTCACGGCTTAGATAAAAGGACGCATCCTATTCTTGAGTCCCGGATCCATGAGCCGCGAAACCATCAGCCAGTCGATTTCCATCGTCCACCCCATCAGCCTCAGCCATGGCCGGAACGCCGAAGTCTGGGACACCACCGGCAAGCGCTTCATCGATTTCGTCGGCGGCATCGGCGTGCTCAACCTGGGCCACTGCCACCCGCGTGTGGTGGAGGCGATCCGCGACCAGGCCACCAGGCTCACCCACTACGCCTTCAATGCCGCGCCTCACGCGCCCTACATCGAACTGATGGACCGTCTTACCGCATTCATCCCGGTGGATTACCCGGTCAGTGGCATGCTCACCAACAGTGGCGCGGAAGCGGCGGAAAACGCCCTGAAAATTGTCCGCGGCGCCACTGGCCGCACCGCCGTCATCGCCTTTGACGGTGCGTTTCACGGGCGCACGCTGGCGACGCTCAATCTCAATGGCAAGGTCGCGCCATACAAGCAAAAAGTCGGCGTATTGCCGGGGCCGGTGTTCCACCTGCCCTACCCCAGCCGCGACAACGGCGTGACCTGCGGCGAAGCACTCAAGGCGATGGACCGCCTGTTCAGCGTGGAAATCGACGTCGACGACGTAGCCTGTTTCATCATCGAACCCGTGCAGGGCGAAGGTGGTTTCCTGGCGCTGGACGTGGAATTTGCCCAGGCCCTGCGACGCTTCTGCGATGAGAAAAACATCCTGTTGATTGCCGATGAAATCCAGTCCGGCTTCGGCCGCACCGGCCAGCGCTTCGCCTTCTCACGCCTGGGCATCGAACCGGACCTGATCCTGCTGGGCAAAAGCATCGCCGGCGGTGTGCCGTTGGGTGCGGTGGTGGGTCGCAAGACATTGCTCGACAACCTGCCCAAAGGCGGCCTCGGCGGCACCTACTCCGGTAACCCGATTGCCTGCGCGGCGGCCTTGGCCACCCTGGATGAAATGACGGACGAGCACCTGCAAGGTTGGGGCGCGCAGCAGGAAGAAGCGATCGTCAGTCGCTATGAATCATGGTGTTCGAAAAGGCTCTCCCCCTACCTAGGCCGCTTGACCGGCGTGGGCGCCATGCGTGGCATCGAACTGGCCAACGCCGACGGCAGCCCGGCGCCACAACAACTGGCCCAGCTGCTGGCACTGGCCCGCGAGGCGGGTTTGTTGCTGATGCCCAGCGGCAAATCGCGGCATATCATCCGCCTGCTGGCGCCGTTGACGATTGAAGCGGCGGTGCTGGAGGAAGGGCTGGATATTCTTGAAGAGTGTTTGGCGAAGTTGGCTTAAAAACCAAAAAGCCCGGCGGGAAGCCGGGCTTCGAACGGAAAACGTCAGTGGACGAGTCGGGCGACGCCAAAGGCGATGGCAGACAAGGCGCCAGCTGTTCCGACAAACCATTTCAGCAGTCGGGTTTCCAACGATTGCATATCCGTTCTGAAATTGGCGATTGAGAGATCCAACCTGGAGGTTGCTTCGAGCAGGTCGATTTTGGTCTGCATCAGATCGGACTTGGTGGCCATGTGCTCCTGCATGCCATCCAGCTTCGTCTCGACGCGCTCCAATCTTGCCTCAACTTGTGAAATACGCTTTTCCAAATCGTTTTCTCCTCCGTTGCCCCCACCGCCTGCGCCGCCTTTGCGGTCGTAGCCTGATGACGAACCTTGACGGTACTCCTGGCGAAGATAGCTCACATTATCCTTGAGGTCATTCGCCATTTCAGGCCTCCTTCTTTTGGGTCAAAGCATTCAGTCCATCAGCTACACCTTCCATGCAGTCGATAAACTCATTCAGCTTCACCCATGCTTCATCTGCCGCCTGTTTTACATCCACGTCTTCACTATGTTTGAGCGCACCGGACAAGCTAATGATGCCGGAGCCGAGCCTAGCAATTGCACTGTGATACTGACCGAGAATAATGACTAGTTCCCCGGCTGTTACGGCCTTTGCCTCACCTACGTTGTCGTCGCCTTCCATGTCGACCCCCCATCTGTTTTGGTGACGCAGATAACCACGCCCTCAAACACAAACCAACGCACAGATTGCTACCAAATCCGACGATCCAGCGCACTATTACCAATTCCGAAAGAATCCATCTTCCGTTTAGCCCTTTCTCTCCCCGCGCCAGGGCTTTATCCTTGTCAGCAACAAACTGAAACGTTTCATCATTCCACCAAACCATCGACCGCCCGTGTTCAACGCCCTTGTGCGAACGCGCCAGGCCGCTGTTTGCGTTTCAAAACCATAAAATATTAAGACCCCATTTTGCCTATGCCTGCTTTCCCAAACCTGCGCCTGTGCGCTGCGCTGTTACCGTTCGGCCTGATCAACTGTGCCCAGGCCGCACCTGCCTTTGACGCTGAATCACCGTGGATGCTGGGTGATTTCGGCGGCACTCGGACAGCGCTGTCTCAACAAGGCTACGACTTCAAATTCGACTACACCGGCGAAATGGGCAGCAACCTGCACGGCGGCTCGGATCACGACCGCACTGCGCGCTACAGCGACCAATTCGGCCTGGGCACGCACCTGGATCTGCAGAAGATCCTCGGCTGGCACGACGCCGAGTTCCAGTTGACGGTGACCGAGCGCAGCGGCAACAACATCACCAATGACCGGGTCAACGATCCGCGTGTGGGCGGTTTTACCTCGTCCCAGGAAGTCTGGGGCCGTGGCCAGACCTGGCGCCTGACGCAGATGTGGTACCAGCAGAAATTCTTCGACCAAAAGCTCGACATCAAGGCCGGGCGCTTTGGCGAAGGTGAAGACTTCAACAGCTTCCCCTGCGACTTCCAGAATCTCGCATTCTGCGGCTCGCAGGTCGGTAACTGGGTTGGCAGCATCTGGTACAACTGGCCGGTGAGCCAGTGGGCGTTGCGGGTCAAATATCACCTGACGCCCGAGTTGTACGCCCAGGTCGGCGCCTACGAACAGAACCCGTCCAACCTCGATCGCGGCAATGGCTTCAAGCTCAGCGGCAGCGGCACCCAAGGCGCCCTGCTCCCGGTTGAGCTGGTGTGGACGCCTACGCTGAACGGCCTGCCCGGAGAATACCGCGCCGGCTACTACTACAGCAGCGCCAAGGCCAGCGATGTGTATAAAGACCGCAACGACCAGCCGGCAGCCCTCAGCGGCGAGGCCTATCGCAGCGCCTCCAGCAAGCACGGGGTGTGGCTGGGGGTGCAGCAGCAAGTCACCAGCCTGGCCAGCGACCGTTCTCGGGGCTTGAACGTGTTCGCCAACGGCACGATGCACGACAAGAAAACCAACGCTGTGGATAACTACGTGCAAGCCGGCGTGGTCTACAAGGGCCTGTTCGACGCCCGCGCCAAGGACGATATCGGTTTCGCCGTGGCCCGGGTGCACGTCAACCCGGCCTACCGCAAGAATGCCGAGGCAAGCAACCAGGCCCACGCGGTATACGACTTCGATGACCCATCCTACCTGCCGATTCAACACACGGAATACAGCGCTGAGCTCTATTACGGCATCCATGTCACCCAGTGGCTGACGGTGCGCCCGAACCTGCAATACATCCGTCACCCCGGAGCCGTGGCCCAGGTGGATGACGCGCTCATCGGCGGGATCAAGCTGCAAAGCTCATTCTGACGTTGTAAGTAAATTCTGAAGAAAACGAATTAGCCCTGAACCAAGCCTGCGCCGGAACGTCATCTACAGTGAACTGTGCGCAATCAATTCAAAACGTAACGGAGAACCACACTATGAGCACTGATGGTGCTTCAAGTCCAAGTCGCCTGCTGCCCAGGCTGCTGGGGATCTTGCTGCTGATAATGGGCCTGGCCTTGTTGGCCGGGGGGATCAAGCTGAGCATGCTCGGCGGGTCGCTGTATTACCTGCTGGCCGGTCTCGGCATCACCGTCACAGGCCTGTTGCTGCTGGCTACACGCCGTGCGGCGCTGGGCTTGTACGCACTGGTGCTGTTTGCCAGCACCGTATGGGCGCTGTGGGAAGTCGGCCTGGACTGGTGGCAACTGGTACCGCGCCTGGCCCTGCTGTTTGCCCTCGGCATCGTCATGCTGCTCCCGTGGTTCCGCCGTCCGTTGCTGCGTGGCCAAGCCTCGCCGCTGGGCACTGGCGCGCTGAGCGTCGCCGTCGTACTGGCCGGCGCCGCTGCATTGGCCAGCCAATTCACCGACCCGGGCGCCATGGTCAAGAAAGGCCAGCTGGACCGCGATGCGGTACCGGGCATGGCCAGCACTGCGCCGGCCCAGGCTGATGGTGACTGGAACTCCTACGGCCGTTCGGCCTTCGGTGATCGTTACTCGCCACTCGCACAGATCACTCCGGAAAACGCCCACAAGCTGGTTCCAGCCTGGACCTTCCGTACTGGCGACATCCCTGGCCCAGGCGATCCCGGTGAAACCACCGCGGAAAACACCCCGCTGAAAGTCAACGGCATGCTCTACGTGTGCACGCCCCACAGCCAGGTGATTGCCCTGGACCCGGACACCGGCAAGGAAATCTGGCGTTTCGACCCGAAGATCAGCAGCGAAGGCGCTGCCAACTTCAAGGGTTGGGCGCACATGACCTGCCGTGGCGTGTCGTATCACGATGATGCCGTGTATGCCTCGGAACAGAGCCCGACTGGCAGCGCCAGCCCGGCCGCCGCGCCGAATGCCTGCCCGAAACGCATCTTCGTCCCTACCGCCGACACCCGTCTGATCGCCCTGAACGCCGACACCGGCAAGATGTGCGAAGACTTCGGTGACAAAGGCCAGATCGACTTGCGTGCCAACATCGGCACCTTCGCCCCGGGCGGTTACTACTCCACCTCGCCACCGGCCGTCACCAAGAACCTGGTGGTAATCGGCGGTCACGTGACCGACAACGTCTCCACCGACGAGCCTAGCGGCGTGATCCGTGCGTTCGACGTGCACACCGGCAAGCTGGTGTGGAATTGGGACAGCGGCAACCCGGACGACACCACCCCGTTGGCCGAGGGCAAGACTTACACCCGCAACTCGCCAAACATGTGGTCGATGTTCGCGGTGGACGAAAAACTCGGCATGCTCTACCTGCCGATGGGTAACCAGATGCCCGACCAGTACGGCGGCGACCGGACTCCGGACTCCGAGAAGTACAGCGCCGGCCTGACTGCCCTGGACATCGACAGCGGCCACGTGAAGTGGACCTTCCAGTTCACTCACCATGACCTGTGGGACATGGACGTGGGCGGCCAGCCTTCGCTGATCGACATCAAGACCGCTGACGGCGTGAAGCAAGCGGTGATGGCGTCGACCAAGCAAGGCAGCATCTACGTGATCGACCGCTCGAACGGTCAGCCTGTAGTGCCGATCAATGAAATCCCTGTACCGCAAGGCGCAGTGGCCGGCGATCACACCGCACCGACCCAACCGAAGTCCGACCTGAACTTCATGCCACCGCCCCTCAAGGAGCGTGACATGTGGGGCGTGACGCCGTTCGACCAGATGCTGTGCCGGATTGACTTCAAATCCATGCGCTACGACGGTCCGTTCACCCCGCCGTCGCTGCAGGGCTCGATCGTTTACCCAGGTAACTTCGGCGTGTTCGACTGGGGTGGCATTTCCGTCGACCCGGTTCGCCAGATCGCGTTCGTGAACCCAAGCTACATGGCGTTCAAATCGAAACTGATCCCGGCCGCCGACATTGCCAAGCAAGGCCCACGGGTCAGCGAAACCGAAGGCGTGCAGCCGAACAAAGGCGCGCCATACGGTGTGATCCTCGAAGCCATGCTGTCGCCACTGGGCCTGCCGTGCCAGGCGCCGGCGTGGGGTTATGTGGCCGCGGTCGACCTGACCAACCACCAGACCATCTGGATGCACAAGAACGGCACCGTGCGTGACAGCTCGCCGGTTCCGATTCCACTGACCATGGGCGTGCCAAGCCTGGGCGGGACTTTTACCACCGCCGGTGGCGTGTCCTTCCTCAGCGGTACCCTTGACCAGTACCTGCGTGCCTATGACGTGAAAAACGGCAAGCAGTTGTGGGAAGGCCGCCTGCCGGCAGGCGCGCAAACCACACCAATGACCTACACCGGCAAGGACGGCAAGCAGTACGTGCTGGTCATGGCCGGCGGTCATGGTTCCCTGGGCACCAAGCAGGGTGACTATGTGATGGCGTTCAAACTGCCGGATTAAGCAAAACCGGCAGTAAGAAAAAGGCGGCTACCTAAGTGGGTAGCCGCCTTTTTTTATGCGTGAAATAAAGCGATCCGATAGCGCCGATGTATTTAAAAGTTTACTCGGAAAAGTCCTATACCTCCCCAAAAGTCTTTCCCTCAACTTTGGCCCTGCGCCATCCGACGCTCACTGTCGCCAGTAAATCCCCAGCCAAACAAACGTTATCTATATGACGTGCTGTAACTAACATGGAGTTTTCATCATGACGGACCTCAACAGCGTTGAATCAATACCTGCAGTCCCGCATAGCCAGGCGCCCGGGATCCTGGCGCTTGAGCAACTCGACACACTCAGCCTGGAAAAACTTATTCGCGGAGAAATACTTGCCATCCGGGTACCTGACTACGCGAATGAACAAACCAGCGAAGTACTAAATAAACATATCAACGAAACGGCGACGCTCCAGGAATATAACCACGAGACCTATGAGCACGGAAAAGTTGTCCAGCATTTCTATGGTGTCCATCGCTGGGGAACACCGTTCAACTCCACCTACGGCAAGGCCGCAGACAGCTATTCGCAACAGAAATACTACGCAGACGCCACCCACATGCGCTGCGTGATCGATGACCTCTGTGCCCCGCGCAAACCACCCATCCATCTACTGATGGAGCATATCCGGCAGGTGTGGCCAGAAGGCGCGACAACCGCGGCCTTCCAGGGCCAGCCGATGTTCTGCGGCATTATCCGCGCCATGTTCCCGGAGACAGCCCACCTCTCCGAAACAGTCCCCCATGTCGATTGCCTGCCCTTGTCGATTGCTGAACTGGAACATCAATTCAGCGCGAATATTTACCTCGAAGTACCCCCTTCCGGAGGTGAACTGGTCATTTGGGATACCGAGGCGTTTACCTACGACGAGGTCATCCGTTTCGAAGGGGCGGAACTGCCCGAAGATCGTTTGCAAAAACCGCTGCGCATCCAGCCGCAGAAAAACGAACTGGTGATTATCAATACTCGCCGTCCCCATGCCATTTGCGGTTTCGATTCAGGCAAGCGCATCAGCATCCAGTCGTTTATCGGCTATACCACTGGCCAGCCGTTTTACTTCTGGTGCTAACGCCTTTATTCCTCTTCCTGACGGACACCCTGATATGACACCTGAAGAATTCCGCCGACATGGCCACGCCATGATCGACCTGATTGCAGACTATCGACAAAACATCGAGCAACGCGGTGTGCAACCCACCACGGCCCCGGGAGAAATCAGGTCCGCATTGCCGGCCAGCCCGCCTGAGACAGCCGAACCGTTCGAACAGATCATGGGCGACGTCGAAACACTGATCATGCCCGGTCTGTTGCATTGGCAGCATCCAAGTTTCTTCGGGTTCTTCCCGTCGAATGTGGAACTGTCCTCCGTCCTCGGCGATTGCTTGAGTACCGGCCTGGGCGTGGTGGGATTGTCGTGGCAATCGAGCCCGGCCCTGACCGAAATCGAGGAAGTCACCACCGATTGGCTGCGCGACATGATCGGCCTGAGCGCCAACTGGAGCGGAGTGATCCAGGACTCGGCCTCGACCTCCACCCTGGTGGCGCTGATCAGCGCCCGCGAACGCAGCTCCCACTACGCGCTGATGCACGATGGCCTGCAAAACAGCGGCGCCCCCTTGATCGTCTACACCTCGGCCCACGCCCATAGTTCAGTGAACAAGGCCGCGATCCTGGCGGGGTTCGGCCAGAACAATATCCGTACCGTGGCAACCGACGAACACAATGCAATGTCACCGCATGCATTGGAGCGGGCAATCGAACAAGACCTGGCTGCCGGGAACAGACCCTGTGTGGTGATTGCGACCACCGGCACAACGGCAGCCATGGCCATCGACCCCCTGGAAGCCATCGGCGCCCTGACGCAACGCCACGGCCTGTGGTTGCATGTCGACTCAGCCATGGCCGGGGCCGCGATGATCCTCCCGGAATGCCGCGCGCTGTGGCACGGCATCGAGAACGCCGACTCGCTGGTCCTCAACCCTCACAAATGGCTGGGGGCGGCGTTTGATTGCTCGGTGTACTTTGTACGCGACCCCGAGCACTTGATTCGCATCATGACCACCAACCCCAGCTATCTACAGTCCAAGGCTGACGGCCAGGTCAGGAACTACCGCGACTGGCGGATCTCCCTGGGCAGCCGGTTCCGCGCGCTGAAGCTGTGGTTCCTGATCCGCGAGCAAGGCGTCAGCGGCCTGCAGGCCCGGCTGCGGCGTGACCTGGCGAATGCCCGCTGGCTGGCAGAACAGATTGAAGGCAGCAAACACTGGAAACTGGTAGCCGCCGTTACCCTGCAAACCTTGTGCATTCGCCACGAGCCACCAGGCCTTGATGGTGAGGCGCTGGATAACTACACCCGGGCCTGGGCGGAAAAGCTCAACCATTCAGGCAGCGCCTACGTCACCCCCGCCGTGCTCGACGCGCGCTGGATGGTACGCGTGTCCATTGGCGCGCTGGGGACGGAGCGCCACCACGTCGAAGGCTTGTGGGAACGGTTGCAAACCCTGGTCGATGCAACGGTGGAACACTGAAAGACCGGCGTCGGTGCAGCCACCGACGCCCTAGACCGGCACGCGCTCGCGGCGCATCCACATCTCAAACGCCATGGCATTCAACGGCCGGCTGATCAGATAGCCTTGGGCCGTGTCGCACTTCCAGAGCTTGAGCAGCTTGAGGCTGGGCTCGAACTCCACCCCTTCGGCCACCACCTTGAGCCCCAGGTTGTGGCTCATTTCGATGGTCGAGCGCACGATCACGCCGTCGCCGGAAGTGCTGTCGAGGTTGCGCACAAACGACTGGTCGATCTTCAATTCCTGCACCGGCAGGCGTTGCAGTTGCGCCAGGGATGAATAGCCGGTGCCGAAGTCATCCACCGACAGGCTGATGCCACAAGCGCGCAGTTGCTCCAGCACGCTGAGGGCCTGGGCCGGGTTGTGCATGATCGCGCTTTCGGTGATTTCGAAAATCAGTTGCCGGGCCGATACCCGGTAGTGCGCCAGCAACTCGGTCACCCGCAGGGCCAGGCCGTCATCGGCCAGGTCATCCACCGAGATGTTCACCGACAACTGCACCTCCAACCCGCGCACCGCCCACTCGGCCAGTTGGCGAATGGCTTCTTCGATCACCCACTGGGTCAGGCTGCCCATGCTGCCGGTGCGCTCGGCCAGGGGAATGAACTCGGCCGGCGACACCAGGCCCAGGGTCGGGTGCTGCCAGCGCAACAGCGCTTCGGCCTGGCGCACATGGCCATGGTGCAGGTCGAGCTTGGGCTGGTAACACAGGTACAACTCGCCCTCCGTCGGCGCCCGGCGCAGGTCACGAATCAGGCTGATCTGGCGCTGATGGGCGAGGTCGCGGTCCTGCTGGTAGATCTGTAAGTAACCCGGGAACGCTGCCGCATCGTGGCGGGCAATCGCGGCGCGGCTGATCAGCTCTTCAACCTGCTGGCCGTCGGCCGGGTAGGCGGCGATGCCGATGCTCACTTCGTGGCGCAATTCATCGCCACCAATGCGCTGGGGTTCGGTGAGCAGCCCATACAAGCGGTCAGCCAGGGCCACCGCGCGGTCGATCGCAGTGTTTTCCAGCAGCAGCAAAAACTCGCTGCCGGTGATGCGCGCGGCGGTGTCGCTGGCCGACAGGCTCGACAGCAGGCAGCGGCTGGCTTCGCGGAGCATTTCTTCCACGCCTTCCGGGCCGTAGCCTTCGTTGATCACCCGGTAGTTTTCAATCCCCAGGTACAGCAACACCACCGGCCGGCCAGCGCTGATGGCGCTGCCCAGGCGCTCCATGGCCAGCGCGCGGTTAGGCAGGCCGGTGAGCGGGTCGTGCAAGGCGTTGTGGGCCAGTTGTCGCTCGCGTACCGCGATCCCGGTTTGCATGGCGTTGAAGGCCTGGGCCAGCAGGCCGAATTCATCGTGGCTGCGCACCTGTACCGGTGTGCGGTAGTCACCGGCCCCGATGCGTTCGGCCGCCTGCACCAACGCATTGAGTGGGCGTGAAACCCGCCGCGCCAGAAACAACGCACCCGCGAGCGACACCAGCAGCACCACCAGGGCGATCGCGAGAAATTGCCGGTCCAGCGGCGCGAAGGATTCAAGGGCGTGGTCCAGCGGGCTTTGCAGCAGCACCCGGACCTCGCCACCGTCTGCCGTGTTGCCCAACGGCAGCACCTGGCTGAGATAGCGCTGGCCGTGGAACAGGTTCAATTGCGCCACCGGAGTGATGTACGCGCCCTGCAGGTCGCTGGCAATCGACGCCTGTAGCGCCTCGGGCTGAGTACTGAACAATTCGCCGGGCTGACCATGCTGCGCGCTGATGAACGACACTTCCAGGTTGCTCATGGAGCGCAATTCACTGGCAAAGATTTCGTCCATCGGAAAGCCCATGGCGACACGGGCGATCGGCGCGGGGTCGACGACTTCCTGTTGCACCAGCAGGAAAGGCCGGCCATCCAGGGCCACGATCAACATTTGCAGGCCGCTGCGCCGGGCCTGGCGCAAGGCATCGTTATAGGGAAAGGCCTGGCCGGACGTCAGCGCCGGTAACGTGCTGACCATCACGCGGCCGTCGAGCCCCAGCACAAATACCTCGCTGGAACTCAGGCCGGTGCCATGCCGGCGCAGGGTCGCGAGAATCGCGTCGGGCTCGCCATCGGCGACAGCCTGGCGAAACGGCAGGTCCGCCGTCAGCCAGTTCAAGCCGTATTGCAGGCGCCGGCCACGCAGGTCGAGCAGGCGTTCGAACACCTGGCTGCCGGTTTCCAACTGCACCTGAGCCTGGTTTTCCACGGCGCGATTGGTGGCGGTTTTCACCGCGAAATACACCGCCGCCACGACCACCAGCAACAGCAGCGCCAGCACCCCGGCAATCCGGGTTTGAAACGTATGGCGCCACCTCATTCTGTTGCCCTCTGGCAGCGCCTGCCCCCTCCAGCCGAAACGTCCCTTCGTCATACGCGTCCCTCGCGACAGCTGAACCGGCGTCAAATAAATATCCTTTTTACAGGGATATTTGAATTATCCAGATTAGCTGCGCAAGAGAAGAAGTGCACCCAATAAATACGGGAGTTTATATGTCATTAATTTGGCGACAGGCTGCCGTTACGACGTTCGCGCCCGCATGAAGTCCCCCCAACGCCGCACGAGATAGTTGTGCTCATCCATCACCGAGTTCCACACCGCGATATGCCCCATGCGCTGTTCATAGGAGCCGCCGTCGCGCACGTCACCCACATCGATCAGCGGCAAGCCATCGCTGCCCAACAGCTCTTCCCGGGCGGGCAGCCCGGCGTACCAGTAGTCCCATTCGGCACTGCTCAGGTGATCACGGCTGCGAGCCGGGTTGCCGATGTAATAACCCTGGCGCGCCATCACCGCACCCGGCCAGCCGGACAGCCACCAGTTGAGGTAGGCATAGGCCGCATCCAGCACCGGGCCCTTGGCATGGCGCGACAGCGACAACCCGCCGAACCAGGCGCGATAGCCTTCACGGGGCACCGCCAGGCGGTATTTGACCCCGGCCCGATGCAGGCGCATCAGGGTCGGTGACCACAGGCTCTGGATATCGATGCTCGGGCTGAGCATCAGTTGCGCGGCTTCCTCGTCATCGGACCAGAACGCCGCGAAGTGGCCTTCCTTCTGTTTACGCACCAGGATATCGGCCAGTACGTCGATCTCTTCGATGCTCATGTTGCCGATGTCCTTGAAGCTCGCGAGGCCCGCGCCTTGCACGGCCAGCGCCGCGTCCAGGGCGCCGATGGCGGCGTCGCTCTGCAACGCAGTGCGTGCGCCCCAGGCCGGGTCCAGCAACCAGCCCCAACTCTCGTTGCCGCGGTTGAACCCTTCGGGCAAGCGCTCGGGGCGGTAGGCGAAACTGTCGGAGTTGTGGGTCAGGGGCAGCATGCTGATGCGTTCGGTGACGGTGCTGCCGAGGCTGCCGTCGTGCTGCACGAAGAGGCGCTCGCTGGGCACACTGCCGCTGCCCAGACGGTCGTTGGCGGACAAGCGTCCGCGCTTGGGCAGGTCGTTGATCTCGTGCCACAGCGCGATGCGCCGGGTGTCGATCGGCTGGATCGCCCGCGCCGGCCACACGAAGTCGACGTTGTGAAACCACTGGTCGTAGAGGTCGTAGCTGTCAGGCTGCATCACCGCAATGCGCTGGGCCTGCTCGACATCATGCACCTGGTACACCAGGCGAATGCCCAGCTCTTTTTCCGCTCGCATACGCAAGGTTTCGAGCAAGGTCACCGAGGTGCCGAGGACGCGAAGCGTGATCATGCGGCAAACCTTCTGGAGAACACTTCAAAGGAGCGCCGCAGCAGAGCCGGGTCGAGCCCGCGCAGGATAAACACCAGGCGTGATTGCCGATCGGTCCCCGGCCAGGCAGGCAGGTGAACCGGGGCATGCAGACAATGCTGCACGCCATGAATGACGATGGGAGCGTTACTGGCGTTCACGTTGAGCAGTCCTTTGACGCGAAGAATACGTTCGCCGTGGCATCTTAACAGCATCGATAACCAGACCCCGAAACCGACCCAATCCAGCGGCTGATCGAAGGTCAGGCAACAGACTTGCGCAGCGCCGTGGTTGGCGGCGGTGGTTTGATGGAGTTTCCAGCGGCCGACTTCTGCAACGGGCTCGGCACTGCGCAGGCCTTCGCCAAGCAGCAGTTGTTCACCGCTGTCGATATCGCAGGTATTGAGGATCGGCGTACCGGCGTTCAGTGCCTGCAAGTGCAAGCGCAACGGGCCACAGTCTTCGACGAGGTCGGTCTTGCTCAACAGCAGGCGATCGGCAGCGGCCACTTGCGCCAGCCATTCCGGGTGCAGGCGCTCTTGCAGGGCGGCGTGGCTGGCGTCCACCAGCGTCACCACCAGGCCGATATGAAAGCGCCCGCGCAGTTGCACGTCGTTGTTCAAGGTGGCGAGGATTGGCGCCGGGTCGGCCAGGCCGGTAGTTTCCAGGATCACCCGCTTGAAGGGCGGAATCTCGCCCCGCTCACGACGCTGCAACAGGCCGAGCAAGGCGTCTTTCAACTCGCCGCGAATCGAACAGCACACGCAGCCGCTGGGCAGCAGTACGGTGTCGGGCGCGACTTCCTCCACCAGCAGGTGGTCGATGCCGACGTCGCCGAACTCATTGATCAGCAACGCTGTGTCGCCGAGGCTTTCACCTTGCAGCAGGCGCTTGAGCAAGGTGGTCTTGCCGCTGCCGAGGAAGCCGGTGATGACGTTTAGCGCGATGCTCATAGTTCTACCTCAATGATGCCCCTGCAGGAGTCCGGCTTGCCGGCGATGGCGATATCAAGGACGCCATCGCCGACAAGCCGGGCTCCTACAGTTCCAGATGATCGAGCAGGCGCGGGTCCAACGGGTCCAGCGGTCGACCGAGCATGGTCTCTGCCGCCTGCCACAGTTGATCCAGGCCGCTGGCCAGTTCCTGTTTGCCGGTGGCGCCCAGCAGCAGATAGGACGCGCCCTGGAAGTCTTCGACCTTGAGCCGGAACACCGCCAGCACCTGATTGATCGCCGCGATGCGGCGCAGACGTTCGCGTCGGCGCGGCAATTCATCGCCCAAGGGATCGCTCCAGTGCAGGTCTTCGCCCAGCAGGCCGCAAAGTCCGCACATGCTTAGTACCCGCTCATGGCATGACGTCGCCGGAGTTCGGGCCAAGGGTCTGGCCGACGAACAGATTGCCGCCCGGCTCGCTGGCCAGCAGCACGGCAGTCGGCGCGACTTCGTCCGCCAGGCCGAAACGACCCAGGGGCAACTCGGCGGCCTTGGCGCGTTTCCAGGTGTCGCTGATGCCGCCTACCAATGGCGTTTCGATGGGCCCGGGTGCGATGGCGTTGACCAGTACGTTGTCCTTGGCCACTTCCAGGGCCAGGGATTTAGTGAAGCCGATCACGCCGGCCTTGGCCGCCGCATAGTGCGTCAACTCGGCGCCGCCCTTGATCCCCAGTTGCGAGGCGACGTTGATGATCCGGCCCCAGCGCTGGGCGATCATGTGAGGCAAGGCGCGCTGGCTGGCGACGAACACGCTGGTGAGGTCGACGCGCAGCATGTCGTTCCACATGTCCAGGGTCAGGTCGACGCAACGGGCCTGGGTCAGCATGCCGGCGTTGTTGACCAGGATGTCGATGCCGCCGTAGTGGGTGACGCAGGTATCGACGCTGGCCCGGGCGCCGTCGACGGTGCCGACATCGGCCACGCACTCGAGGACTTCGGCGCCGAGGTTGCGGCAGGTGATGGCGGTTTCGGCGAGGGTGGCGGCATCGCGGTCGGCCAGCAACAGGCGCGCGCCTTCGACGGCGTAGGCACGGGCGATGGCGGCGCCGATGCCGCTGCCGGCGCCGGTGATCACAGCACGGCGGTTAGCGAGTTGGGGCATTGTTATTCCTCTACGGGTCGAGTGTTACCTGTGGGAGCTGGCTTGCCTGCGATGGCATCACCTCGGTGTTTCTGAAGGACCGAGTTGCCTGCATCGCAGGCAAGC